>NZ_FPIX01000014.1:58881-110062 GCF_900119205.1 Pseudomonas sp. NFACC16-2
AGAGCGTCACGGGATGCATTACCACGCAGAGCGTGGGAACGAGCAAGTTGGGGGGGCTGTGGAAGATCGTTCCTCACGCTCCGCGTTCCGCTTCTACAGACTGAGTAGGGTTTAAGTTTTTTCCCAAGTTGATTTCAATCAAGGGCCGAAGAAGGGGTCGGCCCCTACCATGATCGCCAAGATCCTGTCTTTAAGCCCAGGCGTCCATGACCCCTCCCTTTGTGATGCTGCACCTATCCCGCCTCTGGCTCCGTGGACTGTTCGTTTTCCTGCTGTTGTTCACGGGCCTGGCCCAGGCCAAGGACTACGGCGACACCCCGCAACAGCGCATCCACCATGTCCTGGGCCAGACCGACGCGATCTCCGAGCCCGAAGGGCGGTTCAAGGTGCGCACGCTGTCCGCTGCCGGCAAGGTCCTGGGCTATGTGTTCCAGAGCCTGGACGTGGTGGACATTCCCGCCTATTCCGGCAAGCCGATCAACGTCCAGGTCATTCTCGATCCTGCGGGGGTGATTCTCGATGCCTATGTGCTCGAACACCATGAGCCGATCCTGCTGATCGGCATCGCCGAAGAAAAACTCCACGCGTTCAGCGCGCGCTACAGCGGCATCAAGGTCAACCAGCGGGTGGTGGTGGGGCATTCCAGCGACCCGAATGCCGTGACCGTGGATGCCATCGCCGGGGCTACCGTGACGGCGATGGTGGTCAACGAAGTCATCATGCGTGCTGCCCACGATGTCGCGGTGTCCCTGGGCCTGGTCAAGGGCGATGCGGGGTTGGCCGTGGCGCCGGCTCGTGTGCGCGAGGACATCTACGAGCCCGCCGACTGGAAGACCCTGACCGGCAACGGCGCTGTACGGCGCCTGCACCTGACTCGCGGTCAAGTAGACGCCACCTTCAAAGGCACCGACGCCGAACAGGTCGAAGTTGCCAGCGCCGCCCAGGCCGACGACACGTTCATCGACCTGTACGTCACCCACCTCAACCCGCCCACCATTGGCCGCAATCTGTTGGGCGATGGGCAATATCGCACGCTGATGAGCGAGCTCAAACCCGGCGAACAAGCCATTGCCGTGATGGGCAGCGGTCGCTATTCCTTCAAGGGCTCGGGTTACGTGCGAGGCGGCATTTTCGACCGGGTGCTGGTGCGTCAGTTCGGCGACGTCATCAGCTTCCGCGACATGGACTTCCAGCGCCTGGATGACGTGGCCGCCGAGGACATGCCTGAGTTCGACGAAATGGCGGTGTTCATCGTTCGCGCGTCCCACCGTTTCGACCCCGGTTCGCCTTGGAGCCTGGAGCTACTGATCCGCCGCCAGACCGGGCCGGTCAGCGGTATTTTCAGCAGCTTCGAGCTGGCCTATCAGTTGCCGGAGCCTTACCTGGAGCGGCCATTGCCGACCGCCGAGCAACTGGCGGCCGCCGAAGAAGCGAGCCGGCCGATGTGGCTGACGCTCTGGTATCAGAAAAGTGTCGAAATCACCGTGCTTGGCGTAGCCCTGCTGGTGCTGACGGCGATCCTGTTTTTCCAGGATTCACTGGCCCGGCGGCCGACGCTGTTGCACTGGCTGCGCCGCGGCTACCTGGTCTTTACCGTGGTGTTTCTGGGCGGCTACGCCTTGGCGCAGTTGTCGGTGGTCAACGTGCTGACCTTCGTCCACGCCTTGTTCGAAGGCTTTCGCTGGGAACTGTTTCTCACCGATCCGCTGATCTTCATTCTCTGGGTGTTCACCGCCGGCAGCATTGTGCTGTGGGGGCGTGGGGTGTTCTGCGGCTGGCTGTGTCCGTTCGGCGCGTTACAGGAGTTGATCAACGAACTGGCGCGCAAGCTCAAGGTGCCCCAATACGAATTGCCGTTCGCCGTGCATGAGCGGCTCTGGGCGATCAAGTACATCATTTTGCTGGTGCTGTTCGGCGTTTCGCTGGAGTCGATGGCCACCGCCGAGCGGCTGGCCGAAGTGGAACCCTTCAAGACCGCCATCACCCTCAGGTTCGACCGCCAGTGGTGGTTCGTGGCGTACGCCGTGGGCCTGCTGGTGATCAACCTGTTTACCCGCAAGGTCTATTGCCGCTACGTCTGCCCGCTGGGCGCGGCCCTGGCAATGCCGACCCGGCTGCGGCTGTTCGACTGGCTCAAGCGTCGCAAGGAATGTGGCAACCCCTGCCAGCTGTGCGCCAAGGAATGCGAGATCCAGGCGATTCATCCCGATGGTCGGATCAATGCCAACGAATGCCATTACTGCCTCGACTGCCAGATGACCTGGCACAACGAAAACAAATGCCCGCCGCTGATCAACAAGCGCAAGAAGCGCGGCAAGGCGGCCGTGAGCGATCCGCAACTGATTCCCGTGGTGCAGGTGAACCCGGCGCCTTGAGGCACCCCAATGGCCTGTCCCTTGACCGTTTCATTCTTCATGGAGCACACAGCATGAGCGATAAAAAAAACCAGACCCCGGGCGTGGTGGAAGAGCCCAGGGGTGTCAGCCGGCGCAGTTTTCTCGGCACTGGCGCGGTAACCGGTGCCGTACTGGCCGGCGCGACGGCGCTGGGGGCCGGGACGTTCACCCGTGAGTCCTGGGCTGCGGCGGCCAAGGAGGCCAAGTCCAAGATTCACGTCGGGCCTGGGGAGCTGGACGAATACTACGGTTTCTGGAGCGGCGGCCACCAGGGCGAGGTGCGGGTGCTGGGTGTGCCATCGATGCGTGAGCTGATGCGTATCCCGGTGTTCAACGTCGACTCGGCCACCGGTTGGGGCCTGACCAACGAAAGCAAGCGCATCCTGGGCGACAGCGCCAAGTACCAGAACGGCGATTGCCACCACCCGCACATCTCCATGACGGACGGCAAGTACGACGGCAAATACCTGTTCATCAACGACAAGGCCAACTCCCGGGTCGCACGTATTCGCCTGGACATCATGAAGTGCGACAAGATCCTCACCGTGCCCAACGTGCAAGCCATCCACGGCCTGCGCCTGCAAAAGGTGCCGTACACCAAGTACGTGTTCGCCAACGCTGAGTTCGTGATCCCGCACCCCAACGACGGCCATACCTTCGACCTGCAGGACAAAAACAGCTTCACGATGTTCAACGCCATCGATGCCGAGAAAATGGAAATGGCGTTCCAGGTGATCGTCGACGGCAACCTGGACAACTCCGATGCTGACTACACCGGCAAATACGCCGCCAGCACCTGCTACAACTCCGAGAAGGCCTACGACCTGGGCGGCATGATGCGCAACGAGCGCGACTGGGTGGTGGTGTTCAACATCCCGCGTATCGAGGCGGCGATCAAGGCCGGCAAGTTCATCAACCTGGACGGCTCCAAGGTGCCGGTGGTCGATGGCCGCAAGATCGATGGCAAGGACTCCGAATTCACCCGCTACATTCCCGTGCCGAAGAACCCCCACGGGCTCAATACCTCATCGGACGGCAAATACTTCATCGCCAACGGCAAGCTGTCGCCTACGGTCTCGATGATCGCCATCGATCGCCTGGACGATTTGTTCGCCGACCGCTTCAAGGACCCACGCGAAGTGATCGTCGCCGAGCCGGAATTGGGGCTCGGGCCTTTGCACACCACGTTCGACGGGCGCGGCAATGCCTACACCACCTTGTTCATCGACAGCCAGGTGGTGAAGTGGAACATGGACGAGGCCATCCGCGCCTACAAGGGCGAAAAGATCAATTACATCAAGCAGAAACTCGACGTCCAATACCAGCCTGGCCACAACCATGCGTCTCTCACCGAAACCAGCGAGGCGGACGGCAAGTGGCTGGTGGTGTTGTGCAAGTTCTCCAAGGACCGCTTCCTGCCCACCGGCCCGCTGCACCCGGAGAACGATCAACTGATCGACATTTCCGGTGAAGAAATGAAGCTGGTGCACGACGGCCCGGCGTTCGCCGAACCGCACGATTGCATTCTCGCGCGGCGCGATCAGATCAAGACCCAGAAGATCTGGAACCGCAACGATCCGTTTTTCGCCGACACCGTGGCCCGGGCGAAGAAGGACGGCATCAACCTGGAAACCGACAACAAGGTCATCCGCGACGGCAACAAGGTGCGGGTGTACATGACGTCGATGGCGCCGGCCTATGGCCTGACGGAGTTCACCGTCAAGCAAGGCAACGAGGTGACGGTGACCATCACCAATATCGACCAGATCGAAGACGTCACTCATGGTTTTGTCATGACCAACCACGGCGCCAGTATGGAGATCAGCCCGCAACAGACCTCGTCGATCACCTTCACTGCCGACAAGGCCGGCTTGCACTGGTACTACTGCAGCTGGTTCTGCCACGCGCTGCACATGGAGATGGTCGGGCGCATGCTGGTTGAAAAGGCCTGAGTCATTCATTAGGGAGACAGGCGCAATGACCGGCAATATGCAGCATCCAAACGCTCGTCGACTGGTCATTGCCCTGGTGTTCAGCCTGCTGTCGGGTGGCGTGCTCGGCGCGCCGCAGCCGATCACCGATTTGCCGTTGCAGGCCGAGGGCGACCAGCAATGGCGCCTGCCTGCAGGCCAGTACCGGGGCTCGTTCAGCATCGACCAGCCCATGACCCTCACGTGTGCGCCGGATGCGGTATTCCAGGGCCTGGGCGAGGGCAATGGCGTGATCATTCGCGCCCCGAACGTGCGGGTCCAGGGATGTACGTTCCTGGACTGGGGGCACGACCTGACGGCCATGAACGCGGCCGTGTTCATCCAACCGGTTGCCCAAGGCGCGGTGGTGCGTGGCAACCGGATGCAGGGCCAGGGCTTCGGTATCTGGGTCGATGGCACGCGGGACGTCAGCCTGATCGACAACCGCATCCAGGGCGACCCCAGCCTGCGCTCCCAGGACCGTGGCAATGGCATCCATTTGTATGCCGTACACGGCGCCCGGGTCATCGGTAACCAGGTGCGCGAAACCCGCGATGGCATCTACATCGACACCTCCAGCGGCAACCTGCTCCAGGGCAATGTCCTGGAGGACCTGCGCTACGGCGTGCATTACATGTTCGCCAACGATAACCGCCTGCTGGATAACGTCACCCGGCGTACCCGCACCGGTTATGCCTTGATGCAAAGCCGCCAGTTGACGGTCATCGGCAATCGCTCCGAACAGGATCAGAACTACGGGATCCTGATGAACTACATCACCTATTCGACCCTGCGCGACAACTTCGTCACCGACGTGCGCGACGGGTCCACCGGCGACACCATGATCACCGGCGCCGAGGGCAAGGCCCTGTTCATCTACAACTCATTGTTCAACCGCATCGAAGGCAACCATTTCGAGCGCAGCGCCGTGGGTATCCACCTGACGGCGGGCTCGGAGGATAACCGCATCGCCGGCAATGCCTTCGTCCATAACCAGCGCCAGGTCAAATACGTGGCCACGCGGTTGCAGGAATGGTCGGTGGATGGCCGCGGCAATTACTGGAGCGACTACCTGGGTTGGGATCGCAATGGCGATGGCTTGGGCGATGTCGCCTATGAGCCCAACGACAACGTCGATCGCCTGCTGTGGCTGTATCCCCAGGTGCGCTTTTTGATGAACAGCCCGGGGATCGAACTGCTGCGTTGGGTGCAGCGAGCCTTCCCGGTGATGAAATCCCCCGGAGTGATGGACAGCCATCCGCTGATGGAAACGCCTGTCCAGCCCCCGCCACGCAACAGTGCCCAGGAGGACGCGTCTTGAACGTCGTCGAGATCGAAGGCGTCAGCCAATACTATGGCGATACCGCCGTGCTGCGCGGGCTGGACTTGAACCTGGCCCAGGGCGAAGTGCTCGGCCTGTTCGGGCACAACGGTGCGGGCAAGACCACCACGATGAAGCTGATCCTCGGTTTGCTGCGGGCCAGCGAGGGGCAGGTGCGTGTCTTCGGCCGCACGCCCAGCGACCCGAGCGTGCGGCAGATGCTCGGTTATCTGCCCGAGAACGTGATGTTCTATCCGCAATTGAGCGGGCTGGAAACCTTGCGCCATTTTGCCCGGCTCAAAGGCGCTGCACCGGAGCAGGTGCAGCGTTTGCTGGAAGAGGTCGGGCTGGCGGGTGCCGCGACACGGCGCGTGAAGACGTATTCCAAGGGCATGCGCCAGCGTCTCGGCCTGGCCCAGGCGCTGCTCGGCCAACCGCGCCTGTTATTGCTGGATGAGCCGACCGTGGGCCTGGACCCCATCGCCACCCAGGACCTCTATCAGTTGCTCGACCGCCTGCGTTGGCAGGGCACCAGCATCATTCTCTGTTCTCATGTCCTGCCTGGCGTGGAAGCTCACATCAACCGCGCCGCGATTCTCACCCGGGGGCGCCTGTTGGCCCTGGGCAGCCTGGCCCGCCTGAGGGAAGACGCCGGGTTGCCGACGTTGATCCGCGCCTCGGGCCTGTCGCGGGCCGATTGGCTTCGCCAGCATTGGCGCAGCGAAGGGCACGCCACCCAAGGCTGGGGCGCCGAAGGGGTGCAGGTGTCCGCGCCGGATGGCAGCAAGCTTAAATTGCTGCGCCAACTGCTGGCCCAGGATGACCCGTCAGATGTCGAGATCAAGCCGCCGTCGCTGGAGGATTTGTACCGTCATTACATGGTCCGTGCCGCGGCCGAGGAGACCCGCCTATGAATCCGGTCTGGAACATGGCCCGCAAGGAATTCAGCGATGGCCTGCGCAATCGCTGGTTGTTGGCGATCAGTCTGTTGTTCGCGGTGCTGGCGATCGGCATCGCCTGGCTCGGCGCGGCGGCGTCCGGTCAACTGGGGTTCACCTCGGTGCCGGCCACGGTGGCGAGCCTGTCCAGCCTGGCGACCTTCCTGATGCCGCTGATTGCCTTGCTGTTGGCCTATGACGCGATTGTCGGCGAAGAGGAGAGCGGCACCTTGCTGCTGTTGCTGACTTACCCGTTGGGCCGCGGACAATTGCTGCTGGGCAAGTTTGTGGGGCATGGCTTGATCCTGGCCCTGGCCACCTTCATCGGTTTTGGCTGCGCGATGCTCGCTATCGCCCTGTGGGTGGACGATGTCCAGTTGAGCCTGCTGCTCTGGGCCTTCGGTCGCTTCATGGTGTCCAGCACGCTGCTGGGCTGGGTGTTCCTCGGGTTGGCCTATGTGCTGAGCAGCTTGTCGGCAGAGAAATCCACCGCGGCCGGATTGGCGCTGGGGGTGTGGTTTTTCTTCGTGCTGGTGTTCGACCTGGCGTTGCTGGCATTGCTGGTGCTGAGCGAAGGGCGCTTCAGCCCGGAACTGTTGCCATGGCTGCTGCTGTTCAACCCTACCGACGTGTATCGGCTGATCAACCTGTCCGGGTTCGATGCGGCGTCCAGCGGCGCCGCGGTGCTGACCCTGGGCAGCGACCTGCCGGTGTCGGCGCCTTTGCTCTGGCTGTGCCTGGGCCTGTGGATGGCGGTGCCGTTGTGGCTGGCCTATCGGTTGTTCAATCGCCGATGCCCGTGAATTTCAATCTTGATAAGGGAGCATGCAACGATGAACAGGGTGTATTTCAAGGCGGGTCGCCTTTGGATCGGGGTGTTGATGTGCCTGGCACTGGCAGCCTGCGGCAAAGCCGAGTCACCTGCGGCCAGCGAGGCGGCGCTGGCGTTCCATCCCGGTGACGAGTGCCATGTGTGCGGCATGGTCATCACTGACTTTCCCGGGCCCAAGGGCGCGGCGGTCGGGGCAGGGGGCGTAAAGAAATTCTGCTCGCCGGCGGAGATGCTGGGCTGGTGGTTGCAGCCGGAAAACCATCGGGCCGACGTCAAGCTGTATGTCCACGACATGGGCCGCAGCCATTGGGACACACCGGATGATGCCCTCCTGATCGACGCCCGGACCGCCTACTTCGTCATCGGCAGCGGGCTCAAGGGCGCCATGGGCGTTGTCCTGGCTTCGTTCTCCGACCCCCAGGCGGCACAAAAACTCGCTAGCGATACCGGCG
This sequence comes from Pseudomonas sp. NFACC16-2, assembly GCF_900119205.1. Classification (NCBI taxonomy): domain Bacteria; kingdom Pseudomonadati; phylum Pseudomonadota; class Gammaproteobacteria; order Pseudomonadales; family Pseudomonadaceae; genus Pseudomonas; species Pseudomonas sp. NFACC16-2. Next base: position 66,791 of record NZ_FPIX01000014.1, read on the forward strand.
GCCGGGTGCTGCGCCTGGAAGACATCGATCAGGAACTGCTGGGGCAGGCAACCGCCATGTCGCCGATGAGTCACTGACATTGCCTGCACACCGAACCGCCTTTGTGGTGAGGGGATTTAGCGAAACGTCGCACCGCCCCGCTGGGCTGCGAAGCAGCCCTGAGACTTGACAGCGCGCTGTGTCAGGTTGACTGCATTCAATTTGCTTGGGGCTGCTGCGCAACCCAGCGGGAGCAAGCTCCCTCGCCACAAAGGTAGTCCATATCAGGGGCGTAGAAGTAGGCGGCGGCGTCGTGTGCGCCGATCTTCTCATCCCATGGAAGCGTCCACCCGCTACCCAAGTAGCATACGTCGACTCGACGCGGCTTCGTACACTCAGGGCTCCTATCACGCACCCGTCGGAGGCGAAGATGCAGCAGGCCCAGAGCGAAGGTGTGGTGAGCGCCATGTCCCAGGCGACGGACGTCCAGCAGGTGGCCCAGGAGTTGGCGCGGCAGTTGCTGCACCCGCACCTGGGCTTCGTGCTGTTTTTCTGTTCCGCCGAATATGACTTGCCGGCCCTGGGCCAGGCGCTGTCCCAGAGTTTCGGTGGGATTCGCCTGGTGGGCTGTACCAGCGCCGGTGAAATCACCGCGCAAGGTTATGGTCGCAACTGCGTGACGGCGGTGGGTTTCGATCACCGGCACTTTTCCATCGCCGCCGAACTGATCGGCGAGATGGAGCACTTCAGCCTGATCGACGCCCAGCAAATGGTCGAACGTCTGGCGAGCGGTTGTCGCAGCAACGCCCTGGCGCCGATCAAGGGCCACAGCTTCGCCTTGACCCTGCTCGATGGCCTGTCCAGCCGAGAGGAAATGGTGCTGGCGGCCTTGAGCGCCGCGCTGGGGGACATCCCGCATTTCGGCGGGTCGGCCGGCGATGACAACTACCTGACTCACACCCACGTGTACTTCGAAGGCCAGTTCCACAGTGGCGCGGCCGTGGTGGTGCTGATCAACACCTGGCTGGAATTCGAAGTCTTCACCACCCATCACATCCTGCCCCGGGAGGAGAAGCTGGTGGTGACCGGCGCCGACAGCGCCTCGCGACGGGTCTACGAGCTCAACGCCGAACCCGCCGCCGAAGAATACGCCCGGCACATCGGCGTGCCGGTGAGCGCCCTCGACTACCGGGTCTTCGCCGCCCATCCACTGGCGGTGCGCATCAACGACCAGTACTACGTGCGCGCCATCCAGCAGGTGCACCCGGACCTGAGCCTGAGTTTCTACTGTGCGGTGGAGAACGGCATCGTGCTCACCGCCATGACTCCCGGGCCCTTGCTGCACAACCTGCAAACGCTGTTCGACGGTTTGCAGGCACGCCTCGGCGACTTGCTGCTGACCATCGGCTGCGATTGCTTTCTCCGGCGCCTGGAGCTGGAAGATCGCGGCGGCCTGGAGCAGATCGGTCAGTTCCTGCGCGAACAACGGGTGATGGGGTTCAACACCTATGGAGAACAGTTCAATGGCATGCATATCAACCAGACGTTCACCGGAGTTGCCATTGCCCGACATCGCGTCCCCGGCCATCGCTGAGCTGCAGGCCCAGCTCGCTGCCCTGCAGCATGAAAACCGCAAGTTGCGGCGCATCAATGAGGCGCTGATCGAACGGGTGGAGTCCGGCGTAACTCGGGGCAACGACCCGTACGCGGCGTTCCAGCACTCGGTGGTGCTGGCCGAGCAGGTGCGCGAGCGCACCGATGCGTTGAACCAGGCCATGGCCGAGCTCAAGGCCGGCAATCACTTGCTGGGCGAGGCGCGGCTGCGGGCGGAAACCGCCCATCGACACCTGATCGATGCCATCGAAAGCATCTCCGACGCGTTTGTGCTGTTCGACGAGCAGCAACGCATCGTCCTGTTCAACAGCCGTTTCAAGGCCTTCTGGGCCAACAGCCGGGTGCGCATCATCGCCGGCATGCGCCTTTCCGAGGTCAAACGCTTGATGACCGCTAACGGGCTGTTCAGCGAAGAACCCCGGGGCCAGGCCGACGAGCACGTGTTGTATCGCTTGCAGAACGGGCGTTGGCTGCAAGTCAGCGAGCGGCCGACCCAGGAAGGCGGGCGGGTGATCCTGTTTACCGACATCACCGACGTCAAGCTCAGCGAAACCGTGCGTCGCGAGCAGGCCATCGCGCAGAAATCCCATTTGTTGCAGCGGGCGGTGGACAACCTGTCCCAGGGCGTGGCGATGGTCAATGCCCAGGGCGTGCTGGAGCTGTGGAACCGACGCTTCCTCGAGCTCAGCGGCCTGGCGCCGGTAGCGGCCCACCGGCCGTTCAACGAAGTGATTGCCGACAGTGAGCTGCAACTGCTGACCCCGGCCAGCCGCGACAGCAACGGCCGGCTGATCCACGAATCCGAGCAGCGCCTGTCCGATGGCCGGGTCCTGGAGATCCGTACGCATCCCTTGCCCACTGGCGGCTACGTCAACACCTTCACCGACATCACCGAACGCTACCAGCACGCCGAGGCGCTGAGCGAAAGCGAACGCTGGATTCGCCTGATCACCGACCATGTGCCGGCGCTGATCGCCTACCTCAACGCCGACCTGGTCTACGAGTTCACCAACAAGGTCTACGAGCAATGGTATTGCTGGCCCCGTGGTGTGATGCTCGGCCAGAGCCTGCGCGAGGCCCACAGCGAGCAGCATTACCAGCGCCTGGAAGCCTACGTGGCCCGGGCGTTGGCGGGTGAGAGCGTGACGTTCGAGTTCGCCGAGACCAACATCAACAACCAGGAGCGCTACATGCTGCGCTCCTATGTACCCAACCGCCTGGCCAACGGTGAAGTGGTGGGGATTTTCGTGCTGATCCGCGACATCACCGAACGCCGGCGCACCGCCGAAGCGCTGCACCAGGCCTACCAGAACCTGGAACAGCGGGTCCAGGAGCGCACCGCCGAACTGACCACGCTCAATGACCAGTTGCTGCGCGAGATCGACGAACGCAGCCGGGTGGAATTGCGCCTGCGGGAGGCCAAGCGCGAGGCCGAGCAGGCCAACCTGTCGAAGACCAAGTTTCTCGCAGCGGTCAGCCATGACCTGCTGCAACCGCTCAACGCCGCCCGGCTGTTCACCAGTGCCTTGCTTGAGCGCCGCGAGCCGGTCGCCAACGCGCAACTGGTGCGCAACGTCAGCAATTCGCTGCAGGACGTGGAGAACCTGCTGGGCACCCTGGTGGACATCTCCAAGCTGGACGCCGGGGTGATCAAGGCCGACGTCGCGCCGTTCGGCCTCAGCGAGCTGCTCGACAACCTGGCCGCCGAATACGCCCAGATCGCCCGCAGCGAAGGGCTGGAGCTGCACTTTGTCGGTTGTTCGGTGCTGGTGCGCAGCGACATGCAATTGCTCGCGCGGATCCTGCGTAACCTGCTGAGCAACGCCATTCGTTACACCCCCAGCGGGCGCGTGGTGCTGGGTTGCCGGCGACACCGCCAGCGCGTGTCGATCCAGGTCTGGGACAGCGGCATCGGCATTGCCGAGAACCGCCTCGAGGAAATATTCCAGGAGTTCAAGCGTGGCGACGTGCAACGCCCGAATCAGGACCGTGGGTTGGGCCTGGGCCTGGCGATTGTCGAAAAAATCGCCGGGATCCTCGGGCACCGGATCCAGGTGCGCTCTTGGCCGGGCAAGGGCTCGATGTTCTCCATCGACGTGCCGCTGAGCGCCACCGCGCCCAAGCCGCTGCCGTGCGTGGACATGAGCGAGCCGATGCTCGAACGCCTGCGCGGGGCGCGGGTCTGGGTGCTGGATAACGATGCGGCGATCTGCGCTGGCATGCGTACGTTGCTGGAGGGCTGGGGTTGCCAGGTAGTGACCGCGTTGTCGGAACAGGACCTGGCCCGCCAAGTGGACAACTACCATGCCGAGGCCGACTTGTTGATCGCCGATTATCATCTGGACAACGATCAGAACGGCGTCGATGCGGTGGCCAGGATCAACGCCCGCCGGGCCTCACCGATCCCGGCCATGATGATCACCGCCAACTACAGCAACGAACTCAAGCAGCAGATCCGCGAACGCGGGCACACCCTGATGCACAAGCCGGTGCGGCCGATGAAGCTCAAGATTGCGATGAGTCATCTGTTGGGCCAGCTCCCGAACCATTGAGTCGGACACCGTTTGTGGCGAGGGGATTTATCCCCGTTGGGCTGCGAAGCAGCCCCAGGATCTGTCAGACGTACTAAATTGTTAGGTTTTAGGGCCGCTTCGCGCCCCAACGGGGATAAATCCCCTCGCCACAGGAAAGTGTTAACCGTGTCCCCCGGTCCAAACAGGGGGACCGGTTCAGCGCCGCAAATAAGCCCCGAAATCAATATCCCCGGCACTGAGGATCGCCTGCACCCGATTGTGCACGTTGAGTTTGCGCAGGATCGCCGAGACGTGGGCCTTGACCGTGGTTTCGGCGATGTCCAGGGTGTAGGCGATCTGTTTGTTCGACTCGCCCTTGGTCATGCGTTCGAGCACCAGCAGTTGCTTGCGGGTCAAGGCCTGGAGCAGTTCCGGCGGGAACGCCGGGGTTTCGTTCAGGCGGCGGCCCATCGGGCTTTTTTGCGTGCGAATGATGTCGGGCGGCAGGTACACGTTGCCGTTGAGGATCTGCTCGATCGCGTCAGTCATCTGCGAGCGTGGCGAGGATTTGGTGATGAAGCCCACCGCACCATAGGTGATGGCCTGCAGCACCACCTGTTTGTCCTGCTCGGCGGAGACAATCACCACGGGGATGGTCGGTGCCTCGTTGCGCAGGTTGATCAGGCCATTGAGCCCGTGCATGCCGGGCATGTTCAGGTCCAGCAGGATCAGGTCCAGGTCGTCGTGCTCGGCAGTCAAGGCCAGGGCGCTGTCCAGGTCGGCGGTCTCCATGACCTCGCTGCCAGGAAAACCGTCGCTGATGACGTTGTGGATGGCTTCGCGAAACAGTGGGTGATCGTCGGCTATCAGGATTTTATACATGGCCATTCACCTCGTTATTGTCGTGTGGGGCAGGGCAGTTGCACGCACTTCTTGCAAGATCAGGGAAAAGGTTCGGGCCGGGCCGCTTGCAGGGGCAGGTTGGCCGCCTCCCAGGCATCGAGGCCATCGCGATACCAGTACACATGGTTATAGCCCATGGCAGCGGCGCGTTTTACCGCGTTCCAGCTCAGCCAGCAATCGGCGCGGCAATAAAAGACCAACGGTGAATCCAACCGCCCGCCGGTGGCCGTGCGCAGGTGATGGCTGAAGTAGTCCTGCCAGGTCGGGTCGAGGTCGCCGTCACCGGTATTGGCCAGCCACAGGCTGCCAGGGAGGTTGGCGTGGGGTTCGTTGTCGATGAAACGCCCTTGGACCCACGGCCGGCGATAAACGTCGATCAGCACCGGGGGCGAGGCTTGTTCGAGCAGCCGTTGCAGGGCCTGGGTATCGAGGGTCTGGGCGCCGTCGACAGTGGCGGGCGTCGGGCTGCGGTATTGGGCGATGCGATAACCCTGCGCCGAAAACAGCGCGGTATCGGCCTGCGCGACATTCAGCGTCAGGCCCAGCAGGAGGATCGCCAGCAAACGGGGCATAGGATTTATCCTTTTTGTTATGCGCCCATTACATGCCAGGGTCGAGGTCTTGTGAATGCGACCATAGACAGGAAAACCAGTACTAAAGTAGTAATTTTGGCCATAGGGCCTGCACAAAACCCTTGTGGGATATGGGGATGGGGCAATTCAATTGGCCTTGCGCAACGCCGCATGCTGCGGATTGAACGTCCACACCGCCAACAGGGCGAACACCAGGGTCAACCCCACGCACACCGCCATCGCCAGCAGGTTGAACTGCTCGTACAGCGCAAAACGCACCAACTCCACGCCGTGGGTGAACGGGCTGACCGAGCAAAGCCAGTACAGCCAAGGGCTGGCTTCCTGCATTTTCCACAGCGGGTACAGCGCCGAAGACAGGAAGAACATCGGGAAGATCACGAAATTCATCACCCCGGCGAAGTTTTCCAGTTGCCGGATGGCATTGGACAGCAGCAAGCCCAGGGCGCTGAGCATCAGGGCCACCAGTAACAGGGCCGGCAGGGCCAGCAGCAGGCCCATGGTCGGCGGCTGGATGCCGTACAGCCAGGCGATAGCGAGAAAGGCATAGACCTGCAACAGCGAGATCAGCGAGGTCGCCAACAACTTGCTCGCCAGCAGGAACGCCCGGGGCAAGGGGCTGGTGAGCAACACGCGCATGCTGCCCATCTCCCGGTCGTAGACCATCGACAGCGAGCCCTGCATGCCGTTGAACAACAGGATCATGCAGGCCAGCCCAGGCACGATATACACCTCGTAGGGGATGTAGGTGTCGTAGGGCGCGATGATGGCGATGCCCAGTGCCGCGCGAAAACCGGCGGCGAACACCAGCAGCCACAGCAGGGGCCGTACCAGGGCACTGAGCAGCCGTGTGCGTTGCAGCACGAAGCGCAGCCATTCGCGCGTCACGATGCCGCTGAAACATTGCCAGTACGCATTCATGGCCGGACTCCCGTGGCGGTCAAGTGGGTGAAGGCCGAACCGAGGGTGCCCCCGTGTTCCAGGCTCACCGCGTCGGCCTGTCCGCTGGCGACCAGACGGCCCTGGTGCACGATCAACAGGTCGTCGCTGGGCTGCACTTCGTCGAGCAAGTGAGTGGTCCAGAGCACGCTGATGCCTTGCTCGCTGCACAGTTGCCGGATGTGCAGCCCCAGGGCGAGGCGGCTGGCCGGATCGAGGCCGACGCTGGGTTCGTCGAGCAGCAGCAAGTGCGGTTCGTGGAGCAGGGCGCGGGCGATCTCAACCCGGCGTCGATGGCCTCCGTTGAGGTCGCGTACCCGCTCGTGGCGGCGCTCCGCCAGGTCCTGGCGGGTCAGTTCGGCGTCGATGCGGGTGCTGCCCTGGCGCCGCGAAAAACCGTGCAGCGCCAAGTGATAGCGCAGATTCTGTTCAATGCTCAGGTCCAGGTCCAGGGTGCTCTGTTGGAACACCACACCCAACTGGCGCAGGGCCGGTCTTGGTGATTTCTGCAGGGAATGACCGCCGATGTGGATCTCGCCACGTTGCAGGTCGTACAGGCGTGTGAGCAGGGCGATCAGCGTCGACTTGCCGGCACCGTTGGGACCCAGCAGCGCGGCGAAACGGCCTGCGGGCAGGCTGAAGTTCATCTGCTTGAGAGCTTCGCGCGCGCCATAGGCAAAACTCAGGTCGCTGACCTCCAGGGCGTTCATGGCGTGACCACCACGCCCCAAGGGTAGCGCCCGACTTTCACCGATTTCAGGACCTTGCGGCTCTCTACATCGATCACCGAGACATCGCCGCTGACGCCGTTGGTCGCCAGCAGCTGCTTCTGGTCCGGGGTGAACGCCAGTTGCCAGACCCGTCGGCCCACCAGCAGGTAATCCAGCACTTCGAAGGTCTTGGCGTCGATCACCGCCACATGGTTGGCCGGGCCCAGGGCGACGAACGCCAGTTTGCCGTCGGCGCTGAGCTTGATGCCCACCGGTTGGACCTTGTCCGGGTGCACGCCCTTGATCTGGAACGTCAGGGTCTTGAGCACCTGGCGCGTGGCGACGTCGAGTACGGTCAACGTGCCGCCGATCTCCGCCGAGGCCCAGAGCTGCGTACCGTCGCGATTGAACTCGACGAAACGTGGCCGCTGGTCCACCAGGGTGTTGTCGGCCAGGGTCTGGGTACTGGTGTCGATCCAGTGCAGCATGTTCGTGGTTTCACTGGTGTTGACCGCCCACTTGCCGTCAGGGCTGACGGCCATGCCTTCGGGTTCGACACCCACGCCGATCTGGCCCAGCACTTCGGAAGTCTGGGTGTCGATCACCGTGACCAGGGCATCGTCTTCGTTGGAGACGTACAGCCAGCGGTCGTTGGGGTGCAGGGCGAACTGCTCCGGGTCCTTGCCGGAAGGCAGTTCCTTGATGATCTTGCGGGTGGCGACGTCCATCACCTGGACCCGGTCCGAGTCGCTGGCGCAGATGTACAGCAGGCGATTGTCGTGGGACAGCAGCAGGCCCCGGGGGCGCTGGCCAACCGGCAGGGTCTCGATGACTTCCAGGCTCTGCATGTCGATCAGGCTCAGGCTGTTGTCCTTCTCGTTGGAGACCCAGGCGATGCTGGCGGCGGCGGGGCCGGCAGCCAGCAGAACAGCACCCAGGGCAAGGACTTGGCAGAGCAGGGCCGGTTTGAACAGCGGGCGGCGCATGGTGGTTTTCCTTATTGTTGTTTTCGATCAGGGGTAACGGCAGCTCACTTCGGGCCGGTCATAACCCAGGCTGTCCATTTCATTGGAAGGGTGGAGAAAACCGTCCTGGGGCGAGGTGCTGACCAGTGCCCGGGGCTGGACCAGGGGAATCGGTTGGCGCAACTGGCCGTTCCAGGGCCGGTAGCTGAGCTTGCGACCCTTGAAGCCGTCCAGGGGCAACTGGTCGCTGAGAGCCAGTTGGCGAATGGCGAGCGGGTCGTCCTGACGCAACTTGCTCACGGCGCTGGCGATGCTGCGCACGGCGATCCAGGCAGCGAAGTCACGGTCGTTCATCCAGCGTCCGGCCAGGGCTTCAAAGCGTTTTTGCAGTTGCGCCGCGCCGTAGGTTTCCACGGTCTTGTGCCAGCCGGTGGGCGTCAGCCCTTGGGTGCCGGCCACCGGGCGTGGGTACCAGGTCTGGTAGGGCAGGTATTCACCGAAGTCGCCGCGCTCGTCGGCCACCAGCACCACGTCGTACTCGGCGGTCTGGGTGAACAGCGGCATGTCGGCCTGGGCGCTGCGGCGCTGGTCGTTGTCGAACTGCCAGGCCTTCTCGGCAACGATCTTCATGCCGAAGCGTTTCATGGCCCGGCGCAATGCGGCGGCATAGGCCTGGTCCTCGGGCGTCTGGCCGACGATCAGCAAGGCCCGCTGCCATTTACGCACGACGCTGAACTGCACCAGGGCATCGGCGAGCATGGCGCGGTCGGGCAGGCTGTGGAGCACGTTGCCCAGGCAGTCGGTGGTGCGCAGGCTGTCGTCGGGGCTACCGGCGTTGAACAGCAGGCTGTCGGGCAGGGCGGCGCTGAGTTGGCGCAGGCTGGCGGCCGGTGCGTTGACCACGAACAGCCGCAGGCCCTGGTCATGTTGGGCCCGGGCGGCCTGGAGCAGCGCTTCGGGACTGTCGACGCTGGCGCTTTCCAGGCGATAGTCGTGTTTGAGAAAACGCCCGGTGCTGTTGCTGTCGACGATCGCCAGTTCAGCGCCGCGCAACCCGGCATCGGCCGGTTCGGCAATGACGTTGGACAGCAACGGGCCCGGATCGGGACGGTAACCCAGGTAGCCGATGCGCACCTGCAGCGGCGTGGTATCGCCCGCGTGAGCGGTGGCCGCTGCCAGCAGAGAAACCAGGGCGTAACTGACGAGCCGGCGCATGACATCCTCCATTGCAGGTAGCGCCAGCATAGGAAGCCCAGGGTCATGGGGAAATATGCAGAAAGTACCGGCGGTGCAGTACCAAGGTAGTAACTCACCTTGGAGGCCGGGGTTTTAGCATGCAAGGCATCGTCATTGACCAGGAGGGGACAGACCATGCGGATTCTCAAAGCGCTGCTGTTGCCGTTTCTGCTGATCCTGAGTTTGATCGGGGTTGATCGTCCCAAAACCTGGAAACTCCCAAGCCCCCCCGGTGGGTGTCAATTCAGGGTTGGAGCGCTAGCCATGTCAGCCCTCTGGCGCATCAACCTCTGGGTTTGCGCCTTTTTCGCCCTCGTCACCCTGGCCTGTGCAGCCCTGTTGCTGCACCAGGCCACGGCCGATGTGAAACGAGAGTTGCAATCGGCCGAGTCGGTGGTGCGTTACCTGCGCGAAACCGCCGAGCGCGATCCGGCCAGTCTCCAGCCGCGGTTGACCGGCAGCCTGCGGCATGTGCGGGTCCGTTGGCTGGTCCCTGGGGAGCTGTTCCCGGCGGATGAAGCCGGGATGAAGGCCTGGCTCGGCCGCCGGTTACTGGATGACGGACCTGCGGCCCAGGTGGTGGATTTGTCGGACGGTCGGCGGGCCTGGATTGCCGTCGACCCTCGCGATGAAATCGACGAGATTCTCGATTCCTTGGTGCAGCTGTTGTACGTCTGCGCCCTGGCGCTGTCGCTCAGCCTGTTGGTGATTCGTTGGGGGGTACGCCGGGGCATGCGTTTGCTCGATGAGCTGCTGCATGCGTTGCGTCAGGTCTCAGCCGGGAACCTGCAGGTGCGCCTGGGCACTGAGGGTGTCCCGGAGGCGCAGCATCTGGCGGGGCATTTCAATCGCATGGCCGCTGCCCTGGCCGAGGCCCAGGCCGATAACGCCCGGCTTACCCAGGCCTTGCTGGCCGTGCAGGAACAGGAGCGTACCCGGCTGGCCCAGACCCTGCACGACGACTTGGGCCAATACGTGGCCGGCATTCGTGCTCGCGCCTGCCTGCTGCGGCTGGTGATGGATCAGCCGCCGGCGCTGGAGCAGACCGTCAGCCAGCTCGAAGAGCATTGCGAGCATTTGCAATCGGGTTTCCGGGCACTGGTGCATGACTTGTACCCAGTGGTGTTGCAGTACCTGCCATTGGGCGAGGCCATCAGGCTATTGGCCGGGCAATGGCAGGCCAGCCAGGGCATCACCTGTCAGGTGTGGATCGACAAAACGCTGCCGTCCTTGTCCGGTCCGGACAAGACCCACTTGTATCGTTTGTTGCAGGAAGCGTTGACCAACGTTGCCCGGCATGCCGGCGCCACGCAGGTGCGGATTCGCCTGCAACACCGCGCCGGGCGCCTGCGATTGCTGGTGCGCGACAACGGTCGCGGAGCGACGCAACCATCGCGCGCCGGTGTCGGCTTGCACTCGATGTCCGAGCGGGCGCGCAGCCTGGGCGGTGAGCTGCGCATCCTCAGCCAGCCTGGCGCCGGTTGGGCGCTGGCCTTGAATATTGCCCTGGAGGCGTGATGAACATTCTGTTGGTGGACGACCATGCGGTGGTTCGGCAGGGCTATGCCAGCCTTTTGCGGGTGTTGATGCCGGACCTGCAGGTCCGCGAAGCGGCGACCGGTGAGGAGGCGTTGAGCCAGGTGCAGGAGCAGGTGCCGCATCTGGTGATCATGGACTTCGGCCTGCCCGGTATCAGTGGCTTGGAAACCACCCGCCGGCTACGTCAGCGCCTGCCGCAACTGCGGGTGCTGTTTTTCAGCATGCACGATGAATTGCCCTTGGTGCGCCAGGCATTGGACGCTGGCGCCGCGGGCTACCTGACCAAGAATTCGGCACCCCAGGTGCTGGTCGACGCGGTGCGGCGAGTGCTGGCCGGGCATGTCTACATCGAGCAATCCCTGGCCACGCAACTGGCCTGCACCCGTTCGCGCCAGGATGTCGACCCGCGCCTGCAATGCATGACTCAACGGGAGTTGGAGATCTTTGTCATGCTCGCCAAGGGCACCCCCGCCCGCACCATCGCCGAACAGCTGTGCATCAGCGCCAAGACCGTGTCCAACCACCTGACGCTGCTCAAGAGCAAGTTGCAGGTCAGCTCCCATGCCGAGCTGGTGCACTTGGGGATCGATATGGGCGTGGTGCGAGTGGCGGGATAAATCCCAGGTTCCACTGTGATGGTCAATTGTGGCGAGGGGATTTATCCCCGCTGGGCTGCGAAGCAGACCCAAAACCTGACAACTCGGTGTGTCAGATTCCCTGAGTGAGCTGCTCCAGGGGCTGCTTCGCAGCCCCGCGGGGATAAATCCCCTCGCCACAGGTTGTGCGCGTTCGCAGACTTCACTGATCCCAGGAAGTCGGGCAACCGGTACAGCCCTCCATATTCGCATCCTGGAAATTCCCATAATGTTGGCGAGAACCACTCAGGTTGGCCTGTTCCAGGTTGCTTTCGCCGAGCTTGGCTTCCTGCAGGTTGGCGTCGCGCAGGTCGGCGCCCTTGAGGTCGGCCTTGCTCAGCCAGGCCATCTCCAGGTCCGCCGCCTGCAGGTTCGCCCCGTGCAAGCGGGCGCCGGACAAGCGGGCGAACTGAAGGTAGGCGGCGGTCAGGTCGGCGCGTTGGAACTGCGTGCCCTGGGCGAACAGACCCCAACCCTGGATCGCCTTGAGCGTGGCGCCGCTGAAGTCCGCCAGGCGCAGGTTGCTTTGTTGCAGGCTGGCACGGGTCAGGTTGGCGCCCTGCAGTTGGGCTTTCTCGAGGTTGGCCAGGTCCAGCCGTGCGTGCCGCAGGTCGGCATCACGCAGGTCGGCACCGCTTAGGTTCATTTTGCGAAGGTCCTGGTTCGCCAGTTTTGCACCGCGCAGATTGGCGCCGGGGCATTGGCTCGCTTCGGCGATAAGGCAGCCGTTGAGGGTGAGCGGGGTGTCGGTCTCGTCGGCGTTGGCAAAGGCGCCGACGAGCAGAAGCAGCAATGGCAAGAATTTCATGGCATGAACTCGGGCAATTGTGGGAGCGAGCTGGCTCGCGATGGCGGTGGTTCAGCCGGCATTCATGTTGACTGACACTGCACTATCGCGAGCAAGCTCGCTCCCACAGTGGGTTGTGGTGTGGGTCAGGACCCAGTTGGGCTCAGGTTATTTCTGCGCCGTCGCCTTATCCCAGCTCGGAATCTTGAACACCCAGAACGACCCACCCTGGGCCACCGGCTTGGTCAGTTCGGCCATGTCGCCGCCCCACAACGGTACGGCACCACCGTAGCCGACGGTCACGCCGATGAATTGCTCGCCGTCCTGCTCCCACGTGATGGGTGGGGAGACGATGCCGCTGCCGGTCTGGAACTTCCAAAGCTCCTTGCCGGTCTTGGCGTCGAAGGCCTTGAAGAAGCCGTCGCCGGTGCCGGTGAACACCAGGTTGCCCTTGGTCGCCAGCACGCCGGCCCACAGTGGCAGCGGTTCCTTGTGCTCCCAGACTACCTTGCCGGTGGTGGGGTTCATCGCCCGCAGGCTGCCAACGTGATCGTCGTACATGCGCTTGATGCGAAAACCCATGCCGAGGTAGGCCGAGCCCTTCTTGTAGTTCACTTCCTCGGTCCAGTATTCCTCTTTCCACTGGTTGCCGGGGACGTAGAACAAGCCGGTGTCCTGGCTGTAGGCCATGGGATTCCAGTTCTTGCCGCCGAGGAAGGGCGGCGAGACTTCCACCGGCTTGCCCTTGGTTTCACCCGGCAATGGCTTGGCCGGACGCTGGCCGGGGTTTTCCACCGGGCGGCCGGTCTTGAGGTCGATGTGGCTGGCCCAAGTGATGTTGTCGACGAACGGGAAGGCGTTCTGCAGCTTGCCGTTGTTGCGGTCCACCACGTAGAAGAAACCGTTGCGGTCGGCGTGGGCGGTGGCTTTGACCACCTTGCCGTCCTTGTCCTTGTAGTCGAACAGCACCAGCTCGTTGTTGCCGGAGAAGTCCCAGGCGTCGTTGGGCGTATGTTGATAGAACCACTTCACTTCGCCAGTGCTTGGGTCGACGCCCACCTGGCCGGAGGTGTAGAGGCTGTCGTAATCGTGAGGGTTGCCATCCTTGGCCGTGCGCGCCCAGGTGTTCCACGGGCCAGGGTTGCCCGCGCCGACGATGATGGTGTTGGTCTCGGCGTCGAAACTGGCGCTCTGCCAAGGTGCGCCGCCGCCGTGGCTCCAGGCTTCGACCTTGCCGGTTTCAGTGGTCTTGTCGTCGGGCCAGGAGGGCGCCTTGACATCGCCCGTCGGGGTGCTGTCCTTGCCGTTGAGGCGGCCCATGTGGCCTTCGACGAACGGGCGCATCCAGACTTCTTCGCCGGTGTCGGGGTCGCGAGCGAACAATTGGCCGACCACGCCGAACTCATCACCGGAACTGCCATGGATCAGCAGGACCTTGCCACTGGTCTTGTCCTTGATCAGCACCGGCGCCCCGGTCATGGTGTAGCCGCCGGCGTGGTCGCCGAACTTCTTGTTCCACACCACTTTGCCGGTGTTCTTATCCAGGGCGACGACTCGCGCATCCAGGGTGCCGAAGTAGATCTTGTCGCCATAGATCGCCGCGCCGCGGTTGACCACGTCGCAGCACGGGCGAATGTTGTCCGGCAGTCGGTGGTTGTAGGTCCACAGGCGCTTGCCGGTCTTGGCGTCGAGGGCGAATACACGCGAGTACGAGCCGGTGACGTACACCACGCCGTTGCTGACGATGGCCTGTGATTCCTGGCCGCGCTGCTTCTCGTCGCCGAATGAGTAGGACCAGGCCGGGGTCAGCTTGAACACGTTCTTGTCGTTGACCTGGGCCAGCGGACTCCAGCGCTGGGCGTTGGTGCCCATGCCATATTGCAGCACGTCCTGGGTGGTCAGGTGGTCGTTGGCGATGTCTTCCCAGGTGACGGCAGCGCGCGCCGAGGGACTCGACGACAGACTGCCGGCCAGCAGCAAGGCGACCGTCAGGGAGGAGAGGGCGGGTAGCGTTTTTATTCTCATGGTGGCAGTTCCCAGTGAAAGGTTTTGGCCTGACTAGGGTGAGTCGCGCGGCGACTTTGCCGATACGGAAAAAGTCCCGCCCTTGCCGGGAAGACTTCCCAAACCGCCTGTCTTTACGACCTGCGTCGGATGGCCTGCTACCAAGGAACTAGACCCCGGCCACCAAAGCAGCATTCGGCTGGAGCAAGGGGGTTCCTAAGATGACGGCACGGCTTCTTCACAGAGGTCTTGCGTGCAATCCAGAGGGCATAACAATGACAACAAAACGCAACGCCATCATCGCTACCGCACTGCTGATGGGGCTGACCGGCGCAGGCTCCGCATGGGCCCATGGCAACGTAGTGCCCCAGGCAGTGGAAACCAAGGGATTGACCCCGATCAAGGACACCGGTGTCGCACTGGACGGTGACGGCTGGGCCACGGTGAACCCTTATCGCACCTCACCCGAACGCGACCGGGCGCTGGAGATCGGCTCATCGGCCTACAACCAGAACTGCGCCGCGTGCCATGGCCTGGAGGCCAAGTCCGGTGGCATCGCCCCGGACCTGCGGATGCTGGACGCTGCCGAAGCCGGGGATGAATGGTTCGTCGAACGCGTACGTCACGGCGCGGTGCGCGATGGCCGGGTCTACATGCCGAAAATGGCCGACTACCTGAGCCAGGAAGCCTTGTGGGCGGTGCGCACCTATCTCGACAGCGTACACGTCGAGGAGTGATCGCCATGCGCCTGTTCGCGTGGGTGATGTGCAGCCTGCTGCTGTGTGGCCAGGCGGCGCAGGCGCAGGTGCGCAGCTATGATCAGATAATCGCCGCCGGAGAGTTGAAAGTGGCGGTCTACAAGGATTTCGCCCCTTACAGTTTCGAAGACCAAGGCCAGCCCAGGGGCGTCGACGTGGAGCTAGCGCAGGCATTGGCCAAGGCCATGGGGGTGCGTCTGACAT
Source organism: Pseudomonas sp. NFACC16-2 (assembly GCF_900119205.1). Lineage (NCBI taxonomy): Bacteria > Pseudomonadati > Pseudomonadota > Gammaproteobacteria > Pseudomonadales > Pseudomonadaceae > Pseudomonas > Pseudomonas sp. NFACC16-2. Next base: position 82,167 of record NZ_FPIX01000014.1, read on the forward strand.
TGATGTGGGCGCCTCCCGGCGAGAAGCTTGATGACGATTTGCGCGATTACATCTGGCGCAGCAGCCCGCTGCACGACCGACAACTGGCCGACCTGATGATGCGTGTGCCGTACGACCACGACTACGTGCAGAAGCGCAACGACATCGGTGAGCTGGAAAATGCCCAAGTGGTGATGTTCGGACCTTATCAGCAGGAATGCTGGCAGGTGGCATATGACCGCCGCCGACTGGATTCGGTGGGCAGTGTCGCAGTGTTCCAGCAACACCCCATCGGGGTGGAAGTCGACAGTGTGCCGTCGTTCTACCTGACCTCGGTGTTCAACGGCATGCTCAGTGCCAAGACCCGCCATTACCCCAGCGTCGCCAAAGCTTTCGGGGCCATGCAGGCCGGGGAGGTGGACGCCGTCATGGCCATGCGCGGTGAGGTCGATTGGCAAGTGCACGAGGCGGCTGATCCGCAACTGGCGCTGGCGGAAAACGCCTACCCGAACATGGGCAAGCAACGCTGGGAAATCGGCATGGCGGTGCATGAAAGCAACCGTCAGTTGGCCTATGCGGTGGAAGAGGCGCTGGAAGGCTTGATCCGCGACGGCAGCGTCAAGACTGTCTATGCCCATTACGGCCTGCGTTACGAAGTGCCGGAGATGTATCAATAGGAGCGCAGGGATGAAATGGGCCATGTGGTGCCTGCTGTGGTGCGGCCTGCCGGCGATTGCGCTGGCGGCGGTCGAACCGGGGAAGGACCCGGTGCCGTCGGTGATGTGGACCTTTTATCACAAGCAATTGCTGGGGGACGCGCCGTTCGTGTTCGATGACCGGGTGCGCCTGCTGGCGCCACCCTTTGCCGAAGACGCACGCCAGGTGCCACTGGAAATCGATGCCCGGGCCTTCACTGGCGACGTGGTACGGGTGCTGGCCTGGGCCGAACTGAACCCGTTGCCGAAAATCGTCGACTTTCAACCAGGAGAGCGGGTGCTGCCCTGGCTGTCGATCCGCATTCGCATCGAGCAAGCCACGCCGCTACGCGCCGCGGTACAGACCCGTGATGGTCTGTGGCACGTCGGCTCGACCCTGATCGATGCGGCCGGCGGCGGCTGCACCGCACCCAGCGTGGTGCGCACCCAACCGGGTTGGGAGGAACACCTGGGCGAAGTGCTCGGTGCCCGTTATCCCCGTGGTGAAACCAGTCGCCTGCGCTTGCAGGTGGCCCATCCGATGGATAACGGCCTGGTGAGCGGCATTCCGGAGTTTTTCCTCAACCAGGCGCAACTGCTGGACGCCGACGGCCAGGTGCTGGCGCGCCTGGAGCTGTTCCCGGCGGTCAGTGAAAACCCCAACCTGGGCTTCGACATCCGAGGCCCGGGCCAGACCCGCCTGCTGCTGCGCGACAACAGCGGCAATACGTTCGAGGCGGCGATCCCCTGACCACAAGGAGCGCGCCATGCGCTGGTTGTTGCTGATGTTCCTGAGCCTGTGCTGGCCGACGTGGGCCGGGACGGACTACGCGCTCAAGCCCCGGCAGATCGCCGAAGGCACCTGGCTGCTGGAAGGCAGCACCGAGAATTTTGCCAAGGCCAACGGCGGCAACATCGTCAACACCGCGTTCATCGTCACCGATGCCGGTGTGGTGGTGATTGATACCGGACCGTCGAAGCGCTATGGCGAGGCCTTGCGCCAGGCTATCGCGGCAACGACGGATAAGCCGGTGATCCAGGTCCTGCTGACCCATCATCATCCTGATCACGTACTGGGCAACCAGGCCTTCAGCGATGTCCCCATCGGCGCCTTGGCCGGGACCACGGACCTGCTGCGCCAGCAGGGCGACGCCATGGCGGAGAACATGTACCGGCTGGTGGGTGACTGGATGCGCGGCACCGAGGTGGTGTTGCCCACCCAAGTGTTGATGCCCGGTGTGCTCAAGGTGGGCAATCACGCGTTGCGGCTGCTGCAACTGGCCGGGCACACCGGGGCCGACCTGGCGATCCTCGATGAAACCACGGGCGTGCTGTTCGCCGGCGACCTGGTGTTCTACGAACGCGCCTTGACCACCCCCAACAGCCCGGGGCTGGAGGTCTGGCTCAACGACCTCGACACCTTGCAGGCCTTGCCCTGGAAGCAGATCGTGCCCGGCCACGGCCCAGTGGCGACTGACGCCCAACCCTTTGCGCAGATGCGCGATTACCTGGGCTGGCTCGACCAACTGATGCGCGACGGCGCGGCTCGGGGCGATGACATGGCCGAGATGATCCGCAGCCCCATCCCCGAACGTTTCGCCGGGATCAGCTTGAGCCGCTATGAGTTGATTCGCAGCGTCAGCCATCTCTATCCACGCTATGAGCGGGCGGGGATGAAGCGGGTGGATGCCCAATAACCGTTGGCTGAGCAAATCCTCTGTGGCGAGGGGATTTATCCCCGCTGGGGCGCGAAGCGGCCCTCTATCTTCTGCTGACTATCAGGGTGACTGGACTGGTTCAAGGGGCTGCTGCGCAGCCCAGCGGGGATAAATCCCCTCGCCACAAATGGGCCCGTCGCAAGAACGGTGGACACAGGCAACGCCCCCACATGTACCAAGGAACTAGAAAACTCAACACTGCGGGCAATTGTTGCCAGCGGCCCTGGGGCCAAGAATCTGCGACAGACCGGGAAAATTTCCCGGGTATAACAATAACCGCAGAGGTAGCCGTCATGAGTCAACCCGCACGTCGCCAACCGTTCGCCGTGAGCCTGCTGCTCAGTGCCATGCTGCTGTCCGGTTCGGCCCTGGCCGCCGTGACCGATCAGGAAATTCTCCAGGACCCGAAGAACCCCGAGCAGATCGTGACCAACGGCCTGGGCGTCCAGGGCCAGCGCTATAGCCCGCTCGACACCCTCAACACCGACAACGTCAAGGACCTGCGGCCGGTCTGGGCGTTTTCCTTCGGTGGCGAAAAACAGCGCGGCCAGCAAGCCCAGCCGATGATCAAGGACGGGGTGATGTACCTCACCGGTTCTTATTCACGGGTATTCGCGGTGGATGCGCGCACCGGCAAGAAGCTGTGGCAATACGATGCGCGTCTGCCCGATGACATCCGCCCTTGCTGCGACGTGATCAACCGTGGCGTGGCGCTGTACGGCGACCTGGTGTTCTTCGGTACCCTCGACGCCAAGCTGGTGGCCCTGAACAAGGACACCGGCAAGGTGGTGTGGAGCAAGAAGGTTGCCGACCACAAGGAAGGCTACTCCATCAGCGCCGCGCCGTTGATCGTCAATGGCAAGCTGATCACCGGCGTGGCCGGTGGCGAGTTCGGTGTGGTGGGCCAGATCAGTGCCTACGATCCGAAGAATGGTGACCTGTTGTGGACCCGCCCCACCGTGGAAGGCCACATGGGCTACGTCTACAAGGACGGCAAAGCCATCGAGAATGGTATTTCCGGCGGCGAGGCGGGCAAGACCTGGCCGGGCGATCTCTGGAAGACCGGCGGTGCCGCGCCTTGGCTGGGCGGCTACTACGACCCGGAAACCAACCTGCTGCTGTTCGGTACCGGCAACCCGGCGCCGTGGAACTCCCACCTGCGGCCTGGCGACAACCTCTATTCGTCGTCGCGCCTGGCCCTGAACCCGGACGATGGCACGATCAAATGGCACTTCCAGAGCACACCTCACGACGGCTGGGATTATGACGGCGTCAACGAGCTGATCTCGTTCAACTACAAGGAAGGTGGCAAGGACATCAAGGCGGCAGCGACCGCCGACCGTAACGGCTTCTTCTACGTGCTCGACCGCACCAACGGCAAGTTCATCCGCGGCTTCCCGTTTGTCGACAAGATCACCTGGGCCACCGGCCTGGACAAGGACGGGAGGCCGATCTACAACGAGGCTAGCCGTCCGGGTGCGCCGGGCAGCGAAGCCAAGGGCAGTTCGGTGTTCGTCGCACCGGCGTTCCTCGGCGCGAAAAACTGGATGCCGATGGCGTATAACCAGGACACCGGGTTGTTCTACGTGCCGTCCAATGAATGGGGCATGGACATCTGGAACGAAGGCATCGCCTACAAGAAAGGCGCGGCGTTCCTCGGCGCCGGTTTCACCATCAAGCCGCTGAATGAGGACTACATCGGCGTGTTGCGGGCCATCGACCCCAAGACTGGCAAGGAAGTCTGGCGCCACAAGAACTTCGCGCCGCTGTGGGGCGGGGTTTTGACCACCAAGGGCAACCTGGTGTTCACCGGCACGCCTGAAGGGTTCCTGCAGGCCTTCAACGCCAAGACCGGGGAAAAGGTCTGGGAATTCCAGACCGGCTCCGGCGTGCTCGGTTCGCCCATCACCTGGGAAATGGACGGCGAGCAATACGTCTCCGTGGTCTCCGGCTGGGGCGGCGCGGTGCCGCTGTGGGGGGGCGAAGTGGCCAAGCGCGTGAAGGACTTCAACCAGGGCGGGATGCTCTGGACCTTCAAGTTGCCGAAAGCGTTGGTGGCCAAACGCTGAGTTGAATGGGCCGGGCGCGGTCCTTGTGGCGAGGGGATTTATCCCCGCTCGAGTGCGCAGCGCTCGCAGAAAATTTGGGGCCGCTTCGCAGCCCAGCGGGGATAAATCCCCTCGCCACAAGGACCGCGCCCATAGTTGGTCCTCGCATCCCAGAAATTCAAAATCTACGACCAAATAACGAGAGTCCCCCCTGCCAACGACGCATTCGTCCGGCAGGCGGGGCTCTCTACCATCGGCCTATCGCCTGTCCCGTGACAGGCATCGACCAGGCAGAGGCCCCATCATGATCTATGCACAACCCGGAACCCCAGGCGCCGTCGTTTCCTTCAAGCCGCGCTATGGCAACTTCATCGGTGGCGAATTCGTCGCGCCGGTCAACGGCGAATACTTCACGAACACGTCCCCGGTCAATGGCGAAGTCATTGCCGAATTCCCACGTTCCAGCGCCGCCGACATCGACAAGGCCCTGGATGCCGCCCATGCCGCAGCCGATGCCTGGGGCAAGACCTCGGTGCAGGACCGTTCCCTGGTGCTGTTGAAAATCGCCGATCGTATCGAGCAGAACCTGGAAATCCTCGCTGTCAGCGAGACCTGGGACAACGGCAAGGCCGTGCGCGAAACCCTCAATGCCGACGTGCCGCTGGCGGCCGACCATTTCCGTTATTTCGCCGGCTGCATCCGCGCCCAAGAGGGTGGGGCGGCCGAGATCAACGAACTGACCACGGCCTATCATTTCCACGAGCCGCTGGGCGTGGTCGGGCAAATCATTCCGTGGAACTTCCCGCTGCTGATGGCCGCCTGGAAACTCGCCCCGGCCCTGGCTGCCGGTAACTGCATCGTGCTCAAGCCGGCTGAACAGACGCCGCTTTCGATCATGGTCTTCATCGAGCTGGTCGCCGACCTGCTGCCGCCCGGCGTGCTGAACATCGTCCATGGTTACGGTCGCGAAGCCGGCGAAGCCCTGGCCACCAGCAAGCGCATCGCCAAGATCGCCTTCACCGGTTCCACCCCTATCGGCTCGCACATCATGAAATGCGCCGCCGAGAACATCATCCCGTCCACCGTGGAACTGGGCGGCAAGTCACCGAACATCTTCTTCGAAGACATCATGCAGGCCGAGCCGGCCTTCATCGAGAAAGCCGCCGAAGGCCTGGTGCTGGCGTTCTTCAACCAGGGCGAAGTCTGCACCTGCCCATCTCGCGCCCTGGTGCAAGAGTCGATCTACGCGCCGTTCATGGCCGAGGTGATGAAAAAGATCGCCAAGATCAAGCGTGGCAACCCGCTGGACACCGAGACCATGGTCGGCGCCCAGGCGTCCGAGCAGCAATTCGACAAGATCCTGTCGTACCTTGACATTGCCCAGCAAGAGGGCGCCGAGCTGCTCACTGGCGGTGCCGCCGAGCGGCTCGAGGGGGATTTGTCGAGCGGCTATTACATCCAGCCGACCCTGCTCAAGGGCCACAACAAAATGCGCGTGTTCCAGGAAGAGATCTTCGGCCCGGTAGTGGGCGTGACCACCTTCAAGGACGAAGCCGAAGCCCTGGCAATCGCCAACGACACCGAGTTCGGCCTCGGCGCCGGCCTCTGGACACGCGACATCAACCGCGCCTATCGCATGGGCCGGGCGATCAAGGCCGGTCGCGTCTGGACCAACTGCTACCACCTGTACCCGGCGCACGCCGCATTCGGTGGCTACAAGAAGTCCGGCGTGGGTCGTGAAACCCATAAGATGATGCTCGACCACTACCAGCAGACCAAGAACCTGCTGGTGAGCTACGACATCAATCCGCTGGGGTTCTTCTAAGCCTACGGAAAGATCGTTGAGGGGATCGTTCCCACGCTTTGCGTGGGAATGCAGCCCGGGACGCTCCGCGTCCCAAAAAGCCGAACGCGGAGCGTCCGTTGAGGCATTCCCACGCAGAGCGCGGGAACGATCGACGCTTCGCGCCCCAGCGGGAGCAAGCTCCCTCGCCACAGGTGCCCGCTCTCCAGTAGTACCAACGCACCCCACCCACCGCTTCGAAAGTAGCATTCGAGCCTTGGGCGGGGTATGCATTAATGACTTGCCGGAATCGCCCGGTACAAGAAGAGGAAAGACCCATGTGGACTAAACCCGCGTACACCGACCTGCGTATTGGCTTTGAAGTGACGATGTACTTCGCCAACCGATGAGTGCCAGGCCGGCCTGACGCGTTCAGGCCGGGCTACCCATTGGTCTGATTGCAATCACGGTGGGATGCTTTAGGCTCAAGGTATCCCAAGACAATAACAACAGGCTTACCGATGAGCCACGTACCTGAAAAGATGAGCCTCAGCCCGCTGCGCAAGTTCGTTTCCCCTGAAATCATGTTCGGTGCCGGTTGTCGGCACAATGTCGGCAATTACGCCAAGACTTTCGGTGCACGCAAGGTGCTGATCGTCACCGATCCCGGGGTCATCGCCGCCGGTTGGGTGGCCGACGTCGAAGCCAGTCTCCAGGCCCAAGGCATCGACTACTGCGTCTACAGCGCGGTCTCGCCCAATCCGCGGGTCGAGGAAGTGATGCTCGGTGCCGACCTTTACCGGGAAAACCATTGCGATGTCATCGTCGCGGTGGGCGGTGGCAGCCCGATGGATTGCGGCAAAGGCATCGGCATTGTCGTTGCCCACGGTCGCAACATCCTCGAGTTCGAAGGCGTCGATACCCTGCACGTGCCCAGCCCGCCGCTGATCCTGATCCCCACCACGGCGGGGACGTCGGCGGACGTGTCGCAGTTCGTGATCATCTCCAACCAGCAAGAACGGATGAAATTCTCCATCGTCAGCAAGGCGGCGGTGCCGGACGTGTCGCTGATCGATCCGGAAACCACCCTGAGCATGGACCCGTTCCTGTCCGCCTGTACCGGCATCGACGCCCTGGTGCATGCCATCGAGGCGTTCGTGTCCACCGGTCACGGGCCGTTGACCGACCCCCATGCCCTGGAAGCCATGCGCCTGATCAATGGCAACCTGGTGCAGATGATCGCCAACCCGGCAGACGTCGCCTTGCGAGAAAAAATCATGCTGGGCAGCATGCAGGCCGGGCTGGCGTTTTCCAACGCAATCCTCGGCGCGGTTCATGCGATGTCCCACAGCCTGGGCGGCTTCCTCGATTTGCCCCATGGTTTGTGCAACGCGGTATTGGTTGAGCACGTGGTGGCGTTCAACTACAACTCGGCGCCGGAGCGTTTCAAGGTGATTGCCGAGACGCTGGGCATCGACTGCCGGGGGCTCAACCACCGGCAGATCCGCACTCGGCTGGTGGAACACCTGATTGCCCTCAAGCACACCATCGGTTTCCACGAGACCTTGGGCCTGCACGGCGTGAGCACCTCGGACATCCCGTTCCTGTCGCAACATGCGATGCACGACCCGTGCATCCTCACCAATCCTCGGGAGTCGAGCCAGCGGGATGTCGAGGTCGTCTATGGCGAAGCCCTCTGACGAGCAGCAAAAAGCCTTGGAGGGGCTGCTGGGGCTGGGCAATCACTCGACGCGCAAGAGTCACTATCCGGAACTGACGGCGCGCCTCGACGAGCTGGAACAGGCCCGGCAACACCTGCAACAGCTCAACGACCAACTGGAGCAGCGGGTGGCCGAGCGCACCGACGCGTTGCTGGAGGCCAACCACAACCTGCAGCAGCAGATTGTCCAGCGCGAACTGATCGAGCAACAGTTGCGCGATGCCCGGGACGCCGCCCAGGCCGCCAACCGCAGCAAGGACAAATACCTGGCCGCCGCCAGCCATGACCTGTTGCAGCCACTCAACGCGGCCCGCCTGCTGATCGCCACGTTGCGTGAGCGCCAGTTGCCTACCGCCGAGCATGTGCTGGTGGAACGGACTCATCAGGCGCTCGAAGGGGCCGAAGACCTGCTCACCGACCTGCTGGACATTTCCCGGCTGGACCAGGCCGCCGTCAAGCCCGACCTGGCGCCGTATCGGCTGGATGAGCTGTTGGGGCCGCTGGTTTCCGAGTTTCAATCGGTGGCCGGCGCCGCGGGGTTGGAATTGCGGGTGCGGTTTGGCGATGAAGCCGTGCTGACCGACCTGCGATTGATCAGCCGTATCCTGCGCAACCTGCTGAGCAATGCCTGCCGCTACACCACTCAGGGCGGTATTCTCCTGGCGGCCCGGCGCCGGGGAGGGCGCTTGAGCATCGAGGTCTGGGACACGGGGCGGGGCATCGCTGCCGATTGCCTGGAGTCGATTTTCCTCGAATTCAACCAACTCGATGTCGGCCGGGCGGCGGATCGCAAAGGCGTGGGCCTGGGGTTGGCGATTGTCGAACGTATCGCCCACATCCTCGGTTACCGGGTCAAGGTGCGTTCTCGGCCGGGACGTGGCTCGGTGTTCAGTATCGAGGTGCCGCTGTCCAGCGAAAAACCCCTGCCAGTGTCCCAGGTTCCGGTACAGGCGGTCGCGGGCAACCCGCTACCGGGGCGGCGTTTGTTGGTGATCGACAATGAGTTGAGCATCTTGCAAAGCATGGCGGCGTTGTTGGGGCAGTGGGGCTGCGAAGTCTTGACCGCCACCGACGAAGCGGGTGCCCTTGATGTGCTGCAAGGCCGTGCGCCGGAGCTGATCCTGGCGGATTTCCACCTGGATCACGGGGTCGTGGGCTGTGAAGTGGTCAAGCACCTGCGCGAGCATTTCCACCAGGCGATCCCTGCGGTGATCATCACCGCCGACCGCAGCGACCAATGCCGCCGCGCCTTGCGCAAGCTGGATGCGCCGCTGCTCAACAAGCCGGTCAAGCCTGGCAAGTTGCGGGCGGTGTTGAGTCAGATGCTCGGGTAGCGCAAAACCCGGGTATTCCCCGAAATCGCATCAACCCTGTGGGAGCGAGCTTGCTCGCGATGACGCCGGTACAGCCAACATCATCGCAAACTGACTCACCGCCATCGCGAGCAAGCTCGCTCCCACAGGGGGGTGGGAAGTCACGAAAATCGCATCCGCTGCCAGCTTTCGTGGGAGGGGAGCCTGCTCGGGAAGGCGATTGTGTGTTATGTTATCCGATCTCGTTTGGCAGGAATTCTCATTCCCTGCCTTGCACGGACCAACGACCTCCATCCGAGTAAAGCCATGAGCCTACCTTCAAGCACGACGAGCCCGTCCGGCGTCATCGCGCCTTTATTTGCAATCAGCGTCGCCAAAACCCATGTGCGCATGCTCGCCATCGATGCCTTGCGAGGTTTCGTCATGCTGCTGATGCTGGTGGACCACGTTCGCGAGACATTCCTGCTGCACCGCCAGGTCACCGACCCCATCGATGCGCTGAGCGTGACCCCGGACCTGTATTTCACCCGCCTGCTCAGTACGCTCTGTGCCCCGGTCTTCATCTTCCTCACCGGTTTGTCGGCCTGGCTCTACAGCCAGAAACATACCGCCGGCCAGACCTCGTTGTTCCTGCTCAAGCGTGGCCTGTTCCTGGTTTTCCTGGAACTGACTTTCGTGTGTTTCGCCTGGAACGCCGAGTTCCCGCCCAAGACACTGTGGTTGCAAGTGATCTGGTGCATTGGTATTTGCATGATTGTCCTGGCCGCGTTGTTGCACCTCAAGCGCCGTTGGCTGATCGTCCTCGGCGTTGCCATCGTTGCTGGACACAATCTGTTGGACGGTGTGGTGCTAGGGCCTGACTCACCGTTTTTCGTGCCGTGGTCGATTCTTCATCAACGGGCATTCATCGATATCACCGAGTTCACCCGGGCCCGTACCACGTATCCGGTGCTGCCGTGGATCGGTGTGATCCTGCTGGGCTGGGCCATCGGGCCGTGGTTTGGCAAGGCTGTTGAACCCGCCGTGCGCCTGCGGCGGTTGTTGAAGATGGGGCTGGGCCTGCTGCTAGCCTTTGTGCTCATCCGTTACCTGAATGTGTACGGCGATAAACCCTGGGTCCAGACCGGTGACGCGCTACGCACCTTCATGAGCTTCATGAGCGCGACGAAGTATCCGCCGTCGCTGATGTTCCTGATGCCGACCCTGGGAATAGGGCTGATGTTGCTGGCACTCTTTGAAAAAGCCCAGGATCGGGGAGCCATCGCGCTGTTGGCGATCTATGGTGGCGCACCGATGTTTTTCTACCTGCTGCACCTTTACGTGCTCAAGGCCCTGTACCTGACCGCAGTTGCCATCTGGGGCACCAACCAGGGTACCTATTTCGGATTCGATGATTTACCCATGGTGTGGTTGTGGAGTGTGTTGCTGGGTGTCGTGCTGTTTTTTCCGACACGTTGGTTTGCCGGGCTCAAGCAACGGCGGCGTGATATCGCGATCCTCAAGTATCTCTGACCCGCAGGGGCTCTGGTCGCGCGAACGGTGGTGAACAGGGCCATTAAAATGCCGTCATTTGGTCGGCGTTTTTGCCGGGAATGTAAAAAGACGTTTCGGTCTGTTTATTTCCTTATGTAAACTCCCCCCGCTGCGACAATCGGGCACGGCCGCGCCATGCCCGATGAACACCGTTCGCAGCGTCCCTCACCCCAGCTGAAGCCAAGACCTACAAGAAGTCAGCGCCGGAGAGATATAAACGAGAGGCCGACGTATTGCTCGGCCCTGTAGGTCCATCCTCCGGTCCTTCTCGATAGCCGCCCTGCTGGCGTTGCCGGCCAAGGACGTGGGCTATCCGTGATCAGGACAGGTGGACGGAATGGCGTTCATCCTAGGGATACACACATGTTGAAGAAAACACACACGGCGCTACTGGGCCTGGCGATGGCGATGGGTCTTGCGACCACGCATGCCGCCGAGCCAAAAAAAGTGGATGTCTTGCTCATTGGTGGGGGCATCATGAGCTCGACACTCGGCGTCTGGCTCAATGAGCTGGAGCCGGGCTGGACCATGGAAATGGTCGAGCGCCTGGACGGTGTTGCCGAAGAGAGCTCCAACGGCTGGAACAATGCCGGTACCGGTCACTCCGCGCTGGCCGAGCTGAACTACACGCCGGAAGACAAGAACGGCAAGGTCGATATCTCCAAGGCCATCGAAATCAACGAAGCCTTCCAGATCTCCCGTCAGTTCTGGTCCTGGCAGGTCAAGAACGGCGTGTTGAAGAACCCGCGTTCGTTCATCAACTCCACGCCGCACATGAGCTTTTTGTGGGGTGACGAGAACATCGCGTTCCTGAAGAAGCGCTACGAAGCCCTCCAGGCCAGCCCGTTGTTCGCCGGCATGCAGTATTCCGAAGATCGCGAGCAGATCAGCAAGTGGGTGCCGCTGATGATGCAAGGGCGTGACCCGAGCCAGAAAGTCGCGGCCACTTGGAGTCCACTGGGCACCGACGTGAACTTCGGCGAAATCACCCGTCAATTCGCGGCTTACCTGCAAACCAAGCCGAACTTCTCCCTCAAGCTGTCCAGCGAAGTGGAAGAGATCACCCGCAACGAAGACGGCACCTGGCGCGTTTCGTACAAGAACCTGAAAGACGGTACCGAAACCGAGACCGACGCCAAGTTCGTGTTCATCGGCGCCGGCGGTGGTGCCTTGCACCTGCTGCAGAAGTCCGACATCCCGGAAGCGCGTGAATACGCAGGTTTCCCGGTGGGTGGTTCGTTCCTGGTCACCGAAAACCCAACCGTCGCCCAGCTGCACCTGGCCAAGGCCTACGGCAAGGCTTCGGTGGGCGCACCGCCGATGTCGGTTCCGCACCTGGACACCCGTGTGCTCGATGGCAAGCGCGTGATCCTGTTTGGCCCGTTCGCAACCTTCTCCACCAAGTTCCTGAAGAACGGTTCGTACTTCGACCTGCTGACCAGCACCACCACCCACAACGTGTGGCCGATGACCAAGGTCGGTATCGAACAGTACCCACTGGTCGAGTACCTGGCCGGGCAACTGATGCTGTCGGATGAAGATCGCTTCAACGCCCTGAAAGAGTACTTCCCGCAGGCCAAGCAGGAAGACTGGCGCCTGTGGCAGGCTGGTCAGCGCGTGCAGATCATCAAGCGTGACGAAGAGAAGGGCGGCGTACTGAAACTCGGTACCGAAGTGGTCGCGTCCCAGGACGGCAGCATCGCCGGCCTGCTGGGTGCCTCGCCAGGCGCCTCGACCGCCGCACCGATCATGTTGACCGTGCTTGAGAAGGTCTTCAAGGACAAGGTCGCAAGCCCGGCCTGGCAGGAAAAACTGCACCAGATCGTGCCAAGCTACGGCACCAAGCTCAACGATAGCCCTGAGCGTGTCGCCCAGGAATGGGCCTACACCAGCGAGGTCCTGCAACTGGATCCTCCGCCGGCGATCGGCAAGCCAGGCGCCACCGCGGCACCGGCCAAGCCGGCCGCTGCCCGTGAAGCCAACCCAGCGGCTGACATGGCGCTGTAAACCGGACGCCGTCTGGTGAGGTACAAAAACGCCGCTCATTGAGCGGCGTTTTTTTTGGGCTCGGTTAACCCTGTGGGAGCGAGCCTGCTCGCGTGGCGATGGCCCGGCCACCGCGCTATTGAGTACCAAACATTGCCGTCCAATAGATCCCGGCATCGCTTTTCGGATCGCTCGCGTACCCGGCGCCCAATTCGCGGAACTGCGGGTTCATCAGGTTGGCGCAGTGCCCCGGGCTGGCCAGCCAGCCGTCCACCACCTTGAGCGCAGTGTCCTGTCCGGCGGCGATGTTCTCGCCAATCAACTGGCCCAGATAGCCGGCCAGCTCGGCGCGGTCGCCCGGCATGCGGTTGTCGCGGTCCTTGTGGTCGAAGAAATTGTTGTTGGCCATGGCCCGGGTGTGGTTCACAGCGGCCAGGGCCAAGGTGGCGTTCCAGGCCAGCGGCGTGGTGGCGGCGAAGGTTTCGGTGCCGCAGCGACGCGGCTGGGTGCGGGCACTGTTGATCAGTTTCAGCAGCTTCTGGCCCTCGGCTTGCCAATCACCCAGGCGCGCCGACAACAGTGGGCGCGCCAGCACGATGCGCCATTCGCGGTCCAGGCGGCTGACGCCGATGTCGATGAACTGCGGGTCGAGTACTACCTGGCAGAAGCTTTCCTGGACGGCTTTCATGGCTGATTGTGCGTCGCGCGGCCCGGACAGGCTGATGGCCTGCACGTTGACCATTGGATAGGCCGCCCGCGCCAGCGCCTGCTGCAGGTCGCCGATGCCATTGGCCGACAGGATCAGCCGGGAATCCATCGCCAGCGGTGGCAACTCCAGCGAGGCCTGGCCGGCACAGCTTTGGGACTGGCTGCGGTAAAGGTTGATGGACTCGACCAGTTGCGTCTCTTCGGTGGCCGTGGCACCGGTGGTGAATAGCAGGCCCAGCGACAGCACGACAAGACCCATGACGGATGAAATGGCACGCATGTAAATCTCCCTTGAGCGGACGGCGCCTATGATGCGCAATTTTTGCCCCGCTGGGGCAACGGTATTCACGCTCTTTTGAAATCCCTTGGAACGGCACCGTTGGGTAGCGTTCGGGATGATCCTCAAATAGTGGGATCAACTTTCAGGCGAATAAGTCCATTTCCGTCGTTTCAAGGCCATAAAATCGCAGATTATCAGCTCATCCAGTTCCCGCCATCGACGTTATAGGTCTGCGCGACCACGTACTCGCTCTCCGCCGAGGCGAGGAAAATCGCCATCCCGGCGAGGTCCTCCGCCGTGCCCATCCGGCCATAGGGCACCTGTTGCCCTGCCTGGCGCTTCTTTTCCCCCAACGGCAGGTTTTCGTGGCGGGCGAACAGCGCATCCACGCCATCCCAATGCTCGCCATCCACCACGCCGGGGGCGATGGCGTTGACGTTGATCCGATGCTTGATCAGATCCAGCCCGGCGGACTGGGTCAGGCTGATCACCGCTGCCTTGGTGGCGCAATAGACACCGACCAGCGCTTCGCCGCGCCGACCGGCCTGGCTGGCCATGTTGATGATCCGGCCGCCATGGCCCTGGCGGATCATCTGCCGCGCCGCCGCTTGCAGGGTGAACAGCGTGCCGGCGACATTGATGGAAAACAGCCGCTCGTAGCTCTGGCGGGTGATTTCCACGATGGGCGCCAGGTCGAACAGCGCGGCGTTGTTGATCAGGATATCCAGCTTGCCCACCCGGGCCACCACGGCGTCGATGGCCTGGTCGATCGACGCCTGGTCCGTCACATCCATTTTGACCGCGTAGGCGCTATCGCCCAGTTCGGCGGCGGTGGCCTGGGCCCGCTCCAGGTCGATATCGGCGATCGCCACTGTGGCGCCTTCGTTGATGTAGGCCTGGGCGAATGTCCTGCCGATACCGCGGGCGGCACCGGTCACCAGGGCACTTTTTCCTTCCAGTCTTTTCATGGGTTGTCCTGTCTTCAGTCTAGGTAAGTAGGCGGCGCACACAGCCATGTGGCGAGGGAGCTTGCTCCCGCTCCAGTGCATAGCACTCGCCGATGTGGGGCCGCTGCGCGACCCAGCGGGAGCAAGATCCCTTGCCACAAAAGGCCGGTGCCAATCGTTATTGCTTTGGATACCCGGCCCGCTTCATTTCCCGCTCGGTGCTCGATTGCGCCGAGGCCAATGCCTGTTCCACCGTGATCTGGCCGGTGAGGCCGGCGGTAAACAGCTGGCCGACGGAGGTGCCGATGGCTTGGAGCTCTGGAATCGTCACGTACTGGATGCCCACGTACGGCACCGGTTCGTCGCCAATGGCAAGCCGATTACAGCAGCGCCCGTGGAGGCCGACAAACGCAGGGAGGATCGTGCGCTGATACTTTTTTAACGCCCTTGAGTGCGACAGGTGCGGGTTAAAAAAGTATCAGTGGCCGGTCAGGCCGAGGCTGGCGAAGCGCTGCGCACTCGGCGTAAGGTGCCCGCTATAACGATAAAAGAGGCGCGACATGCCTGATCCCCGAACGCCCCTGTTCGAGCAGCGACCAGCCGAACTGGAAGTCATCCTGCCTGAGCCCGAACACAGTTTTCGCTGGTACGAGCATGATTACCCGTACCCGATGGCGCGCTGGAACCATCACCCTGAATTTGAAATCCACCTGATCCGCCAGGGCAGCGGCAAACTGTTGGCGGGCGACTACATTGGTCCGTTTGGCCCTGGCCATGTGGCGATGATTGGCCCGGACTTGCCCCACGACTGGATGGGCGACCTGGCGCCAGGCGAGCACCTGCCCGGGCGCGACGTGGTCTTGCAGTTCGACGGTGCCACGCTGCTGACCTTGCGCCGAACCCTGCCCGAACTGGGCAATCTGCAGGGCCTGTTCGAACGCGCCCGCCGCGGCCTGGCCTTCGGCGGCAACACCGCGCGGCAGGCCGCGCACCTGCTGGAAGCCATCGGCCCGGCCCAGGGACTGGCGCGGTTGGCGCTGTTCCTGGAACTGCTTCACACCCTCAACCAAGCCCCTGGCGACGAAGCCTTGAGCCTGGCGAGCCCTTGCTATGCGCCGACCCTCGATGCGCGCAGCTCCGAGCGCATCCATAAAGCCTTCGAATACTTGCAGGCCGAACTCACCGGCGACCTGCGCCTGTCGGTGATCGCCCGCCAATTGGACATGAGCGAGCCAGGCTTCTCGAGGTTCTTCAAGCGCATCACCGGGCACGGTTTCATTGACTTGATGCGCAAGCTGCGGGTCCAGCGTGCCTGTCGCTTGCTGTTGCAGAGTGAAATGCCCGTGACCGATATCTGTTTTGAAGTGGGCTACAACAACTTGTCCAACTTCAACCGGCATTTTCGGATAGAAATGAACCAGACCCCCAGCGAGTACCGGCGGGGCGCTTTAGCCCCTGCTTGACGGAGCCTGCCATGTTGACCCTCGTTGAACAGCCAGTGTGGGAGCCGAGCTCGCTCCCACAGGTAATGTTGTTCACTCAAGGCCGGCGATATACCCGTGGCGAGGGAGCTTGCTCCCGCTGGGGCGCGAAGCGGCCCCAAGACCTGCCTTCGCAGCATCTCCCAGGTTCGGTGTTCAGTCCGGTACACCTTTTTGATGCTTCTTCAACCGATACGCGAACTGTGCCCGGCTCAGCCCCAATGAGCGTGCGGCTGCTGCCAGGTTGCCGCTGCTCTGTTGCAGGGCTTCGTTGATCAGCCGTGACTCCAGCCCGTCAATGGAGAAGTCCGAGTCCAGTTGGCTGAGGGACTGGAGCAGCGCCGGTTTTTCCGCGGGGTCGTTGGCGGCCATGCCCATTGGCGAGAGACCGCCGTGCAGGTCCACGGAATACGCGTCCACCGGCAGTTGCTCATTGCGAAACAGATGGACCAGGTCAATCGCCTGGCCTTCTTCGCTGGCGATCAGGCCGCGTTCGATGAGGTTCTGCAATTCGCGCACGTTGCCCGGGAAGTCATAGCGCAGCAGGACCTTCAAGGCGCGCATGGTCAAGCCCATCGGGGTGCGGCCGTATTCCTGGCAAAAGCGCTTGAGGAAGGCATTGATCAGCAGCGGTATGTCATCGCGACGCTCGCGCAAGGGCGGCAGGGCGATGGGGTAGACGTTGAGCCGATAGAACAGGTCTTCACGGAACGCGCCGTCCGCCACGGCCTTGCGCAGGTCGATGTTGGTGGCCGCCACGACCCGCACATCGACCTTGATGCCGTGGCCACCACCGATCCGTTCGATTTCCCGCTCCTGCAAGGCGCGCAGCAACTTGCTTTGCCCGGCCAGGCTCAGGCAGGTGATCTCATCCAGGAACAACGTGCCGCCATGGGCTCGCTCGAAACGACCGGGGCGTGAATGGGTGGCCCCGGTATAGGCACCGCGTTCGACGCCAAACAGTTCGGCCTCGATCAGGTTGTCGGGGATGGCCGCGCAGTTGAGGGCGATGAACGGACCATCGCGTCGGCGACTCAACTGGTGCAGCTGGCGGGCAAACATCTCCTTGCCGACGCCGGATTCGCCGCTGACCAGCACGGTGGCGGGGGTCAAGGCCACCCGTTGCAAGGCTTGGGTCGCGGCGTTGAAGGCGGCGCTGGCACCGATCAGCGGCTGTTCGCTGTCCGGCAGCGGGGCGGTGCCGGCCACGCTGTCGGACTGGCCATCGGTGCGCGCGACGACCGCTGGCGGTGAGGCGTTGAGGTAATTGAGGTCCTGCTCGACATCGCCCCATTGCTCGGCGGTCTTGCCGACGACTCGGCAGCGTTCGTGCCCCATGCCTCGGCATTCCACTTCGCGGAAGATCACCAGTTGCCCGAACAACCCGCTGACGAAACCGATGGCATAGCCCAGTTCGGTCCAGCACACCGGATCCTGCCCGGTGCCATAGGCGGCGACATGCTCGTCGGCCTCACAGGAGTGGTGCCAGAGAAATTCCCCTTCATAGAACCCGGAGTCGGCATCGAACTTGAAATGCAGCGGCTCGACCTTGGTCATGCCTTCGAGGGTGTGCAGATGCGTGCCAGCGCGAAATACCGCCGCGGCATCGGCGTGGGGCCAGCGTTCGCGTATCAGCCGGGCGTCCCGGGCGCCGGAGGAATAGCCGGTGCGGGTGAGCATCCCACGGGCCTGTTCCAGCCCCTGGCGTTCAATGATTTCCCGGCGCAACGCACCGAAGGATGAACTGTGCAGCAGCAACATGCGTTGGTCGTTGAGCCAGATACGGCCGTCGTCGGGGGAGAAAAACAGACATGCGGTGAGTTCTGCCGTCGTGGGCGAGCTGTTGTCGGTCAGCTCGTTGCTGTCACCCCGTGGACGGAAGTGCTCGGTGGCGATCCGGTGATCCGGCAATTGGCAGTGGGGATTATTCATTGTTATGCCCCTGATGGCGGGTGATCGAAATGATCATCTGGCGAGATAGTTATTAAGCATAACTTTATCAAATGAACAAGTGGTAGCTGGCCAACGGCCACGTCGGCAGATGCGTCGTCGGTCTTGCACTCGACGCAGAGCATTGATCCAGAGCCCTGCGCCAGGTTTATCAATGTCCGCAGGCGAAACCGGCACAGCGCTTGCTCAAGCACTTGCACGGCGTTTGCGTCGATACCTTCCAGGTGCGGCAAACGATGACAACAACAAAGAGCCGGGAGTGTTAAATGTCTGCATCCAAAAGCCACCTGTTGTCCCAGGTGATCGAGTCGGAATGTGTCTTCAACGGTGACTGGGTACCTGCGTCGGGGCTATTGCAATCGATCATTGAACCGGCCACCGGTGAGCGGCTGATGCGCTGTGCCACGGCTGACTCCGCCGACATTGCCAAGGCCAGCCGCGACGCAGCCCTGGCGCAGCCGGGGTGGGCGGCGCTGGGCCCGCGACAACGCGCGGCGATCTTCCGCAAGGCGGCCGAGGTGGCCGAGCATTCCTTCGAAGAACTGGCACTGTACGTGGCTCGGGAGACCGGCGCCGCGCTGTTCAAGGGTCAACACGAAGTGCGCGAAGCCATCGTGCTGTTGCATCAGGCCGCCGGCCTGCTATCCCAGGCCCATGGGGTGGTTCTGCCCAGCGAGGCGGGGCGCCTGTCTTATGCGCGGCGCCAGCCCCATGGCGTGGTCGGCGTGATTTCGCCCTTCAACTTTCCCCTGGTGCTGTCCATGCGCTCCGTTGCGCCAGCCTTGGCGGCGGGCAACGCGGTGGTGCTCAAGCCGGATCCGCAGACCCCGGTGAGCGGCGGTTTCCTCATCGCTCGGTTGTTCGAAGTGGCAGGGCTGCCCAAGGGCTTGTTGCAAGTGTTGCCCGGCGCGGCGGATGCCGGTGAGGCACTGTGCCGTGACCCTAACGTGCGCATGATCGCCTTTACCGGTTCCACGGGTGCCGGTCGCAAGGTCGCTGAAGTCGCCGGGCGCAACCTGAAGAAGGTCGCGCTGGAGTTGGGTGGCAAGAACCCGCTGATCATTCTTGAAGACGCCGACCTCGACCTCGCCGCCCGCAATGCGGCCTGGGGCGCCTGGCTGCATCAAGGGCAGATTTGCATGGCCACCGGGTTGATCCTTGCCCATGAATCCATCGCCGAAGAACTGACCCGCAAACTGGTGGAAAAGGCCCGGGCCTTGACGGTAGGCAACGCCGCCCAGGGCGAAGCCGCGTTGGGGCCGCTGATCAATCAGCGGCAACTGAAACGGGTGCACGACATTGTCAGCGACTCCGTGCGCGCTGGCGCCCGGCTGGAGGCAGGCGGCGAGCACGATCGACTGTTCTACCAGGCCACCGTGCTCAGCGGCGTGAAACCGGGCATGCGTGCCTTCGACGAGGAGATCTTCGGCCCCGTGGCAACGGTGGTCAGCTTCGCCACCGATGATGAAGCCGTCGAGTTGGCCAATCGCACCGAGTACGGTTTGGCGGCGGCGATCATTTCGTCGTCGGTGGGCCGGGCCATGGCCATCGGTGAGCGGTTGCAGTGCGGCATGTTGCATATCAATGACCAGACCGTCGCCGACGAGTGCATCAACCCGTTCGGCGGACGCGGCGCCTCGGGCAATGGCGGCAGCGTCGGCGGCCCGGCGGACTGGGACGAATACACCCAATGGCAGTGGGTGACGGTCAAGGACAAGGCACCGGTCTACCCCTTCTGACAGACAGGTTTACAGGGCCCGATGAGCTGAGGGCTCTGCGAGTACACAAAAATAATAAGAGGACTCAACATGAAACTCGACAACAAGATTGTGCTGGTCACCGGTGTCTCGTCAGGCATTGGTGCTGCCACGGCGAGCCTGCTGCGCACTCATGGCGCCCACGTGATTGGCGTCGACCTCAAGGCGCCGCACCTGACCCTGGACGGTTTTGTGCAAGGCGATTTGAGTAGCGCCGAAAACATCGAACGGTTGCTGCCGCAGCTACCCGCACGGCTCGACGGCCTGTGCAACATCGCCGGGGTGCCGGGCACCGCAAACCCGCAACTGCTGGCGCGGGTCAACTACCTTGGGTTGCGCCACTTGAGCCGTGCGCTGCTGCCGCGCATCAACGCGGGCGGCAGCATCGTCAATATCGCCTCGATCCTCGGCGCCGAATGGCCGTTGCGCCTGGAACAGCACAAGGCGCTGGCGCGCATCGAGGATTTTACTGCCGCGCAAGCCTGGCTGGCCGACCACCGGGTGCCGGACCAGACCTGCTACCAGTACTTCAAGGAAGCCTTGATCGTCTGGACCTACCTGCAGGCCCAACCCTGGTTTCTTGAGCATTCGGTGCGCATGAACAGTGTTGCGCCAGGCCCGGTGTTCACGCCGATCCTCGACGACTTCGTGAGCATGCTTGGCGAGGCCCGGACCCAGGCCGATTCCCATCGCATGAAACGTCCTGCTTACGCCGATGAGGTGGCGGCGGTGATCGCTTTCCTGTGTGCCGACGAGTCGCGCTGGATCAACGGCGTCAACCTGCCGGTCGATGGTGGATTGGCCTCCACCTACATCTGAATGCGCATCCGTAGAACGGTGCAAGCCGCTACCCGAGCGTGTTGGCTGCAAAGCCATGCCCAAAAATAACAATAATGAGAAGCGTCCATGGATAACCTCAAAGATTGCTTTGGTTTCAAGCATTGCGCCCTGTTCCTGGCGTTATGCAGCACCGGTGTGATGGTCGAAAGGGTCCAGGCCATGCAAATGGACCTGGGTGACTCCGACTGGAAACTGCGCTGGGACAACACCATCAAGTACAGCCAGGCCTGGCGCCTGCAGGGGCAGGACAGCCGCCTGACCAACGCCTCGACCGCCAACGGTCTGTACCCTTCGATCCAGAGCCAGGGCGACAAGAATTTCAGTCGCGGCCTGGTCTCCAATCGCCTGGACCTGTTTTCCGAAATGGACCTGAGCCGGCAAAACTATGGTCTGCGCGTGAGCGGCGCAGCCTGGTACGACGATATCTACAACAAGGACACCGACAGCAGCGAGCAGCCCCACTTCCTCAGCGAAACCCGCAAGCTCCACGGCCGTGATGCGGAAATTCTCGACGCCTTCGTGTTCCTGCGCGGTGACCTTGGCGAAGATTCCCAAGGCGTGGTGCGCGTGGGCCGGCACAGTCTCATCTACGGTGAAAGCCTGTTCTACGGCGGCAACGGCATCGCCAATGCCCAGGGACCGAGCGATGTGGTCAAGTTGCTCAGCGTGCCGGGGACCCAGTTCAAGGAGATCCTGCGGCCGGTCAATCAGATTTCCGGGCAGTTGCAGATCAATCCGCAGTTGTCGGTGGGGGCTTACTATCAGTTCGAGTGGGAGCGCTCCAACGTTCCCGGTGCCGGCAGCTACCTGAGCGATGTCGATGCCATTGGCTACGGTAGTGGTCCGTTGCGCGAAGTGTTTGGCAACGACACCGTCAATGCCGGTGACTTGAAACCGCGCAATTCGGGGCAGGGCGGTATGCAGATCCGCTACAAGCCTGATGGGACCGAACTGGAGCTGGGTTTCTACGCCGCGCAGTACCACGACAAAGCCCCGAGTGGCCTGTACGCCTACCTCGACGGCGCCGCCTCGGCGGCCACTGGCTTGCCAATCCTGGGTTCCTATCGCCAGGTCTACGCCGAAGACATCAAAACCGCCGGCGTCAGTTTCTCCACCGCCCACGGGCCGTTCAACTTCGCCGGTGAAACCTCCGTGCGCTGGAACGCGCCGCTGGTCAGCAATCTGCAAGTGGTCGCGCCAGGCCTGGACGTCGATGGCGGTAACGATGAGCTGTTTGCCCGAGGCAAGACCGCCCACGCCAACCTGTCGGCGATTTACCTGTTGTCGCCCACCTCGTTCTGGGACGGCGGTTCCGCGCTGGCCGAACTGGCCTGGAACCGTACCTTGAGCGTGACCAAGAACGCGGCGGCCCTGGACTCCAATACCACCCGCGATGCCACGGCGTTGCGGGTACTGCTGGAACCGGCGTACTTCCAGGTGATCGACGGCATCGACCTGACCGTGCCGATTGGCATGGGCGTGGTACTCGATGGGCGTTCATCGGCCGTCAGCAAGGCAGGCTTCGGCAACACCCACTCCGGTGACTGGAGCGTCGGGGTCAAGGCGACTTACTTGCAGCGTTGGGACGTCGGCCTGAACTACGTGAACTTCTTCGGCGCACCGAAAGCCGGGCTGCGCGAGGACGGCAATTTCAGTTACGGACAGTCGCTGGCCGACCGCGATTTCGTCTCGCTCTACGTGAAAACCTCATTCTAATAAGGTGGATTCGCCATGCAGAACAACACATTGCTCAACACCTGCCTCCTGACGCTGGCCCTGGCCGGCGTGAGCCTGGCCCAGGCGGCGGTGTCGCCTGAACAGGTGGCACGCTTGAAGTCTGAACTCACGCCCCTCGGCGCCGAGCGCGCCGGTAACGCCGATGGCAGTATTCCGGCCTGGGACGGTGGCTACACCAAGGTCGTGGCCGGCTACAAACCGGGCGATAAGCGGCCCGATCCGTTTGCCAGCGACAAGCCGCTGTACTCGATCAAGGCGTCGAACATGGAGCAGTACGCCGGCCAACTGGCGGAAGGTACCAAGCTTCTGCTGAAGAAATACCCGGACTACCGACTGGACGTGTACCCCACTCATCGCTCGGCGGCGGCACCACAATGGGTGTATGACAACACCGCCAAGAATGCCGGCCGCGCCACGTTGGATGTCGAGACCGAGAAAGTCAGCGGTGCCTTCGGCGGCATTCCGTTCCCGATCCCGGACAACGGCACGCAGGTGTTGTGGAATTACCGCTTGTCCTGGCAGGGGGCCGAGACCATCAGTGCGCCGTTCGATACGTGGCTGATGACCGCTGGCGGCAAGAAAGTCCAGGCCACCCGTGCCCTGTTCAGCTACCAGTTTCCCTACTATTCCGAGAACGGTAGCCCGGAACAATTCGCTGGCAAGTACCAGGTCGGCAAGTTATTGACTGAGCTGCCGTCCTCCAAGGCCGGAGAAGGCCTGATGACTCATTGGGACCTGGACCCGGGCAACCGTGCGGCCTGGCAATACCTGGTCGGCCAGCGCCGAGTGCGGCGGGCGCCGAACATCGCCTATGACACGCCGGACTTCGTCACCTCTGGCGTTGGTCTGTTCGACGAAGCGTTCATGCTGTTCGGCCCCACCGACCGCTACGACCTGAAGCTGGCGGGCAAGAAAGAACTGATCGTTCCCTACAACAATAATCGCGCCGGCCTGGTCAAGAGCGACGAGCTGGTCAAGCCGAACTTCCTCAACCCTGACCTGGTGCGTTGGGAGAAGCATCGGGTCTGGGTGGTCGAGGCCACGCTCAAATCCGGCAAGCGCCATGTGGTGCCGCGTCGGACCTATTACATCGATGAGGATTCGTGGCAGATCCTGTTGGTCGACGGCTATGACGCCCAAGGCAAGTTGGGACGGCAGATGTATTCGCTGACGCTGTTGGCCCCGGACATGCCGGTGCTCACTTCACAGGTCATGTGGGGCAGCTACAACCTCGATACCGGCGCCTATTTCCTCAATTCGTCGAGCAACGACCTGGCGGTCCAGTACCAGAAGATCGCCACGCCTTCGGCGTCCTTCTACACCCCGGATGCCATGGCGAACGAAAACATGCGTTGAACCCTGGAGCACCGCGGCGGGTGAGAGGCTCGTCGCGGATGCTGGCGATTTTCGAAGTGGGAAAAGACATGAACGTTGAACAATGCTTTGCGAGTTTTGCCCGGCGCTGGGGAGCCTGTGTCCTGGCGTCGTGCCTGTTGGCCAATAGTGCCATCGCGGCACCGGCCACGACGTTCGCCGCGCTCCAGCAATCGGCCTTACCGACGACCAAGGCACCGCGTGCGGTGTTGCTTGGCTTGACCCGGGCCGGGGAGCGTCTGGTGGCGGTCGGTGAGCGCGGCATTGTGTTGCTCTCGGACGATTCCGGGACGACCTGGCGCCAGGCCCGCGTGCCGGTCAGTGTCAGCCTGACGGCGGTGCAATTCGTCGATGCCGAGCAGGGTTGGGCGGTCGGTCATCTGGGCGTGGTGTTGCACACCCAGGACGGCGGGGAAACCTGGCAAAAGCAACTAGACGGTCAGCGTGCCATCGCCTTGGCGGTGCAGTTCGCTGAGCGCGATGTCAATCAACCCGACGGTACCAGCCACTTGGCGCAGGCACGGCGCATGCTCGATGACGGACCGGATAAACCGTTTCTCGACCTGTACTTCAGTGACCGCCTGCACGGCTACGTCGTGGGTGCCTACAACCAGATCTTCCGTACCGACGACGGCGGGCGAAGCTGGCAGCCGTGGATGCGGCATGTGGACAATCCCCAGGGCTTGAACCTGTATGGCATCCGCGCCGTGGGCAACGATCTGTGGTTGGTGGGTGAGCGCGGTTTGCTGTTGCGTTCGACCGACGCCGGGCAGTCATTCCAGGCCTTGAAGTCGCCGTATGAGGGCAGCTTCTTCGGTCTGCTCGGCACCCGCGACGGGGCCTTGGTGGTCTATGGCCTGCGCGGCAACGCCTGGTGGTCCGGGGATCGTGGCAACAGTTGGCGCCGCCTTGATACCGGTATCGAATCGACACTGGCGAGTGCCCTCCAACTGCGCGACGGCGGCCTGTTGTTGGCCAGCCAGAGTGGTGAGCTTTTATTCAGCCATGACCAGGGGCGAAGCTTTGACAAGCGGCAGAGCCGCAGCGGCGGGACCCTCGCTGCCGTGCAGCAGGCGGTCGACGGCAGCCTGACCAGTGTCGGCTTGACCGGCGTGGCCGCTGACCAGGATCCGCGGGCCGCAGGTCAACCTTGAAACTTCACGGTGTAGCGCTATCGGGCCACGGCTCGTGCAACAGGAGTCAAACTTGAAAGACGATAAAACTCAAACCGTGATCGGCCGCCAGGAAGACTTTGACCGGGCGTCTGGCAACTTCGCTGAGCGAGCGATCTTCAACCATCGACCGCTGGTGATCCTGCTGTGCCTGCTGGTGACGCTGGTGCTCGGTTGGCAAGCCACGCGCATCGGCATCAATGCCAGCTACGAGAAGACCATTCCCACGGGGCATCCCTATGTCGCCAATTTCCTGGAGAATCGCAAGGAACTGAGCGGCTTGGGCAACTCGCTGCGCATCGCCGTGGAGGTCAGGCAGGGGAGCATTTTCACCAAGGACTACCTCGACACCCTGGCCAGGCTCAACGACGAGCTCTATCTGCTGCCGGGCGTCGACCGCCCTTACATGAAATCGTTATGGACCCCGACCACGCGCTGGACCGCCGTGACCGAAGACGGGCTCGACGGCGGCACGGTGATCCCTGACGACTACGATGGCTCGGCCACCAGCCTCGAGCAGGTGCGGACCAACGTGGCCCGCTCCGGGGAAGTCGGTCAATTGGTCGCCGGCAACTTCAAGTCCAGCGTGATTTTCGTGCCGTTGCTGGAAATCAATCCGCAGACGGGCAAGGCGCTGGACTATGGCGAGTTTTCCCGGCAACTGGAGGCGCTGCGAGACAAGTACCAGACCGATGACCTGCGGATTCATGTCACTGGCTTTACCAAGATCGTCGGCGACCTGATCGAGGGCATGACCCAGGTACTGCTGTTTTTCGTGGTGGCGGTGCTGGTGACGGTCTTGGTGCTGTTTGGCTACACCCGCTGCGCGCGAAGCACCTTGGTGGTGGTGATCTGTTCACTGGCGGCGGTGCTTTGGCAACTGGGGCTGCTAGCGCTGCTCGGTTATGAACTGGACCCTTACTCGGCCTTGGTGCCGTTCCTGGTGTTCGCCATTGGCATGAGCCATGGCGCGCAGAAGATGAACGGCATCATGCAGGACATCGGCCGTGGCACCCACCGGGTGGTCGCCGCGCGCTATACCTTCCGCCGACTGTTCGCCGCCGGCATCACCGCTTTGCTCTGCGATGCGGTGGGCTTCGCGGTGTTGCTGCTGATCAACATTCGGGTGATCCAGGACCTGGCAATCACCGCCAGTCTCGGGGTGGCGGTGCTGATTTTCACCAACCTGATCCTGCTGCCGATCCTGCTCAGCTACATCGGCGTCAGCCCGGCGGCAGCGCAACGCAGCCTGAGTGCGGAAACCACCGAGCAACAGGCGCAGATCAAGCATCCCCTGTGGCGTGTGCTCGATTTGTTCACCCAGCGGCGCTGGGCCACGGGCGCCATGTTGACTGGCTTGCTGTTGGCCGCGTTTGGTTTTGCCGTGAGCCTGCACCTGAAAATCGGCGACCTGGACCCCGGCGCTCCAGAGTTGCGTGCCGACTCGCGTTACAACCGCGATGCGTTGTTCATGACCCAGAACTATGCGGCCAGCTCGGATATTTTCGTGGTCATGATCAAGACTCCCGAGGATCAATGCACCCGTTACGCCAGCCTGTCCGCGGTAGATGCGCTGGCCTGGCAACTGGAGCAATTGCCCGGCGTGGAATCGACCACCTCGATGGCCGCGCTAAGCAAGATCGCCACGGTCGGTTATAACGAAGGCAACTTCAAATGGTATGAGCTGATCCCCAATGACGGCGCACTGGGTGCCGTGCAAACCCGTGCCCCACGAGAACTGTTCAATCAGGGCTGCTCGATGCTGTCGCTGTACGTTTACCTGGCCGATCACAAGGCTGATACCTTGAACCGGGTGGTGGAGGCCAGCGAGCAGTTTATCGCCGGGCACCAGATGCCCGAGGTCAAGTTCATGCTCGCGGCCGGCAGTGCGGGTATCGAAGCGGCGACCAATATCGTGGTGAAGAAGTCCATGCGCGAGATGCTGTTCTGGGTCTATGGCGCGGTCAGCCTGCTATGTCTGGTGACCTTCCGCAGCTGGCGCGCAACCCTGTGCGCGATGCTGCCGCTGATGCTCACCTCGATCCTGTGCGAGGCGCTGATGGTGGGGCTGGGCATGGGGGTGAAAGTCGCGACACTGCCGGTCATTGCACTGGGCGTGGGCATCGGGGTCGATTATGCGCTCTATGTGTTGAGCGTTATCCTGGCGCGAATGCGGGCCGGTGACACCTTGGCCCAGGCGTATTACCAGGCGCTTCTGTTCACCGGCAAAGTGGTGTTGTTGACGGGCATGACTTTGGCTGTGGCGGTGTCGACCTGGGCGTTCTCGCCGATCAAGTTTCAGGCTGATATGGGGATTTTGCTGGCCTTCATGTTCTTGGTGAACATGCTCGGGGCCTTGATCTTGCTGCCGGCGTTGGCTTGGTTGCTGTTGCCGCAGAGGGTGTTTTTAAAAAAGCCTGAGTTGAGTCGGCAGGGGCGGTGGGTTAGAGGGTGATATGGCACTGCGCAATATCTGCGTTAAGCCAGCGTGGTTAATGGGCCGCCGAGATCAACGAGGCGGCCTGATCGCCGTCCTGGTTCTTTGGTGGTCGCGTTTCCTCTGCAAGCGAGCTTGCTCGCGAAGGCGTCAGCCCAGAGACCCCGTGGCGTGGGTTGGCTTGAAGCTGATCGTCCCCACGCTCTGCGTCACCTTCCAGAAGCGGAACGCGGAGCGTCCCTGGCGGCATTCCCACGCAGGAGCGTGGGAACGATCGAACCGCCAATCCCCTGTGGGAGCGGGCTTGCTCGCGAAGGCGTCAGCCCAGACAATCCATGGATTGGCTTGAAGCTGATCGTCCCCACGCTCTGGTGTGCATCCCGTGATGCTCTGCGTCACCTTCCAGAAGCGGAACGCGGAGCGTCCCTGGCGGCATTC
>NZ_FPIX01000014.1:110662-136548 GCF_900119205.1 Pseudomonas sp. NFACC16-2
CCAGAAGCGGAACGCGGAGCGTCCCTGGCGGCATTCCCACGCAGGAGCGTGGGAACGATCGAGCCGCCAATCCCCTGTGGGAGCTTGCTCGCGATGACGGTGGTCAGTCACATGCATGTCGGGCGTGCCTGGCCTCATCGCGAGCGAGCTCGCTCCCACAGGGTTTTGTATCGAATCTAGGTGTTGTGAACACATCACCATCCCCAGAACTGTAGCCACCAGCCATAACTCACCAGACTGCTGGCCAAGACCAGGCAGGCCATGGCAGGCCATCGTTGGATCGGTGGAGTCTGCGCCTGCTGCAGGCGTTTGCAGCCCAGCCATAAACTCCAGGCTATCGCCGCTATCAGCAATACGGCCCGAGCCGGTTGTACCCATTCCAGCAATAGACCTTCATAGCGCAGCAGTTTGACCGTGGTGGCCGACAAGCCAAGGAACAACCCTGCACCGCCAAGGGGCGTCAGGGTGATGGCTAAGGGCGGATATTGTGTGCTGTCACCCGAGAGGCGTGCCGCCAGGCGCATCAGCAGCATCAGCGAAGTGCCTACCAGTAGCGCATTCATGCCCAGGTACGCAACGATGCAAAAACCATCGAGCCAACTGAAACTGTCATTGAGTTGCGGATAGTGCGTCAACAGCCACCAGGGCGCATTGTCCTGGAGTGCCCAGAGCCAATCATGACCGACCAGCCATTGGGCCAGGCTTTGCTTGAGGTCGATGAACCATGGGCTGACAGTCCACTGGAAGGCGCCCATGGCCAGGCCGATGACACCGAACAACAACAAGCGAACATCCCAGGGCGAGAGGGTGCTAGCCGTCGAGTGCAGGATTTCCTCACTGCTGGAGCGGGCAATCAGGCGCACCGCATCGCGCTGGCCGCTGCAGCGTCCACAGGCGTGGCAATCGGCGGCGCCGCGCATGCGGCGGATGTCCAGCAAGGGCGCGCAGTTGGGAGGAGGGCGGCGCGGTGCGGGGTTTTCCAGCCAGCGTTGTTCGTCCACCTGAAAGTGCACCGGCGCCAAGCGAGCGAGCAGGGAAAAGACGCCGCTGACCGGGCACAGGTAACGGCACCACACCCGCTTGCCCCGGGCGAACAACAGGCCGACGATCACCGCAGCGACGGTCGAGCCGCCCAGGATCAGCAACGCCGCCTGGGCATAGTCGTAGACGCTGATCAGTTGACCGTAGAGGGTCGTCAGGCAGAACGCCAAGGTCGGCCAGCCAGCCCAGCGCAAGCCGCGCGGGACCCCTAAGCCCTTGCCGTACTGGCTGGCCCATTCGCTCAAGGCGCCTTCCGGGCACAGCACGCCACACCAGAGCCGCCCGAACAACACGATCGACAGCAACACGAACGGCCACCACAGGCCCCAGAACAGAAACTGCGCCAGCAGCGTGAGATTGTCGAACAGGCGTGCCTGGCCGCTGGGCAATGGCAGCAGGGCCGGCACCACCAGCAGCACCGCGTAGAACAGCACCACCACCCATTGCACGGCACGAATGGTTGCACCGTGGCGCCGCATGCCGTCGCCCAGGCGTTGGAGCCAGGGGTTCAGGTCGGGCATGGCAGGTTTTCCGCCTTGCGTTGCCGCAGCCAGCCCACGACGACGCCCCAATAGCCCAGCCACACCAGCAGCGTCATCGCACTCGGGCTGGCCCGATACCCGGTGAGGTCCGCCAGGAACCCGCCGAAACCATGGCCGTCATCGAGTATCGCGCTGCTGTCCCACAGCGCGTCGCCAATGGCGCGATACACCGCCTCGGGCCAATCCATCGCGAGCAGTTGCCCGCCGACCCGCTCGATACCGCTGACCAGCAACGCCGCCCCCAACAGCAGCAGGATCGCTTCGCTGATGGCAAAGAAACGCGGCCATGAGATGAACCGGCGGCTGCTGTGTAGCAAGGAGACGGTCAACAGCGACAGCACTAGCCCGGCCAGCGCGCCCACAGCGAACAAGCCCAGTTGCGGCCCTTGCAGGCGCGCACCGGCGCCATACAGGAACACCACGGTTTCACTGCCTTCGCGGCTGACCGCCAGCAGCGCCAGCATCAACAGGCCCAGGCCGCCCTGGCGGCTCAGGCGCTGGTCGGCGTGGCGTGTCAGGTCATGCCTGAGCGTCCTTGCGTTTCGATGCATCCAGCCGACCATCTGCACGATCAGCAAGCTGGCGACCAGTGCCAGCGACGCTTGGAACCATTCATTGGCCGTCCCGCTCATGGCCTCGCCGGCCAGCAGGATCAGGCCGGCCAGCACGCCCGAAAGCAACAGGCCCAGCGCCGCGCCGGTCCATACATAGCACAACAGCTGGCTGGCCTGGTGTTGCCGGCTGACCCAGGCCTGGAGAATCCCGATCACCAACAATGCCTCGACGCTTTCACGCCAGACAATGAACATCGATTGAGTCATGCAAATGCCTCCTGCTGACCAACTACTGAGCGAGAATCCCGCTCTCGGGCAGTTGCGGATTGAATTCGTCGAAAAACGGATAGTGCCCCGGGCGCAGTGGGTGGATGACCACGAAGGTCGTGACACCGGGCGAGAGCACTTTCTCGACGCGCAAAGGCGTGCTTTCGAACTCCGCCGGGCCTTGGCCGATGTTCTTGAGCACGATCTTGAAGCGTTGCCCGGCCGGTACTTCCAGTTGCGACGGCGTGAAATGCCCGTCGCGTATGCTCAGCTCGTAGGTCGGCAGTTCGGCATGGGCGATCGAGGGCAGCAGCAAACCGGCCAGCGTCAACCAGGCCAGGCGTCGATGAGTCGCGACGTGCCGTGGGCAAGATGAGCGGCACATGCTCAGTACCCGCCTTTTTTACCGATCCCGGCGTAGACGAATTCGTAATGCAGTTCGCAACGTTCGAACCATGGCGCCACGCCGGTTTCCTTGTCGGTATGACGACCGAGGGAGCCATGGCCGCCAGGCGGCAGGAGGGTGAACGTCAGTTGATATTTGCCCGGGCCGAGCAGCTTGACGTTGTCGCCGTAGTGTGGCCCGTCGTTGGCGACCATGGCGTGGAAGTCACCCTTGAGCTCGGTGCCGTTGCCTTGTTTCTTCAGTTGGAACGACACATTGAGGTAGGGCACGAAACTGCCTTCCTGGAAGCCCTGCTTATTGTCCGCCGTGGCGCGGATGTCGGCCTCCAGGTGCACGTCGGAATCGGCAGTGGCGCGCATCATCCCGGCCGGGGCCATTTCAATCGGCTGCAAATACACCGCACCGACCTCCAGTCCCGGGCACAGTTGCGGTTCGCCGATGGGGTATTCCTTGGCCTGGGCCAGCGGTGCGAGAAACAGCAGGGCCAGAGGCAGAGTTGCAAGTGTGCGCATGATGACTTCCTGGTTGGCTAAATGATGGCGCCGAGTCTAGGAAGCTTTGCTGCGAATAATAATGATTCTTGTCAATTTTCAGCGCGAATTTTCCAACAACGAGTGACGACTCGTTCCTGCGCGGTTGTTCTTGATCGCGATCAAGGGGCACGGCGCCCCGACGCGGTAGGGTGCGGGTACACCCATCCGTTATACGGGGTCGTCATGGCAAAGCCCTTTCCCATCAGTCCCAAACATCCCGAGCGCATTTGCTGGGGGTGTGATCGCTACTGTCCGACCAGTGCGCTGGCCTGCGGCAACGGTGCCGATCGAACAATGCATCCGGCTGAGATGATAGGGGAGGATTGGTACCTGCACGGGGATTGGGGGTTGGAGCTGGTCGATATCACCGCCAAGGTCATCGATCCAAGCGCCACTCACCCGAAGCAATGAAATAAACCTGTGGTGAGGGGCACCTGTGGTGAGGGGATTTATCCCCGCTCGGTTGCGCAGCAACCGCAAAATCTTGGGACTGCTGCGCAGTCCAGCGGGGATAAATCCCCTCGCCACATTTAGAACCCGGCAAACCTCGATGGCTTTGCCAAGCAGGGGTATCTACAACTTCGGCAACTGCCCGATCCGCCCCATCATCTCGGTCACGATCTGCAAGTCCAACAGGAACTGCTCGACCGTCTTGAACTCGTTGTCGTTGTGACCGGTGTACTTGACGTCGGGCATGGCCAGGCCGAATTGCACGCCATTGGGCAAGTCATGAACCGAAGTGGCGCCGGCAGAGGTGCCGTATTTGTGTTCCATGCCCAGGTTTTCACTTGCCACGGCCAGCAGTGCCTTGACCCATTCCCCCTCGGGGTTGCGGTACATCGGCTCGTCAATGGAATAGTCGAAGGCCACCGCGACGTGGGACTTCTTGCTCCAGGCGGCCAGTTTGTCGGCGATTTCAGTCTTGAGGGCTGCTGTGGTCTTGCCCACTGGCACACGCAGGTTGACCGCCACCTTGAAGGTCTTCTCGTCCATGCCGACGTAGGTCAGGGACGCGGTCAGCGGGCCCATGAAAGCATCGGAAAAACCAATTCCCAGTTTGCTGCCCAGGTAGTCCAGGCCCCAGTTGTCGGCGACATAGCGGGCGGCGTCGGTGATGTGGTTGCGTTTGAGCGCGACCTTGCCGTCCAGGCTATTGATGAAGTCCAGCATTCTGGCCACCGGGTTGACGCCTGACTCGGGTTCGGAGGAGTGGGCGGACACGCCAGTGAAGGTCAGTTGGACGTCCTTGCCGACAACCTGGCTGGCCACCTCGAAGTGACCGCCATTGCGCTTGGTATAGTCGGTACCGGCCTTGAGCAGGCTGCTGGCCAGTTCGGCGGGCTTGTCGCTGGCGAAGGTGGCAACGGACGTCGACGGAATCTGATTGGTCGCCAGGCCGCCCGTCAGCGCGGTAATTTCTGCACCCTTGCCCTGTGCAGTGCGTCGGGTGAAGTTCGCCATGACGGTGCCATAGCCTTTTTCGGCGATCACTACGGGGTAGCCGCCATCCAGCGCCAGGTTGTAGTTGGGCGTCGGGTTGCGTTCGAAGTAATAGGGGATGGCGTCGCCAGTGGTTTCCTCGGTGGTGTCGACCAGCAGCTTGAAGTTGCGCGCCAGCGGCAGTTTCTCTTCCTTGATGACTTTCATGGCATAGAGCGCGACCACGATGCCGTTCTTGTCGTCCTCGGTACCGCGGCCATACATGCGGTCGCCCACCAGGGTGACCTTGAACGGGTCGAGGCGGGTGCCATCTTTCAACACCCAGTTTTCCGGCGTTACCGGCACCACGTCGGCATGGGCGTGAATGCCGACGACTTCGTCACCGCCGCCTTCGAGGGAAATCTCATAGACGCGGTTATCGATATTGCGGAAGTTGAGGTTGAACGCTTCGGCCAGGCTTTTGATCTTGTCGGCGATCTTGAGAAATTCCGGGTTCTCGTGCTGGGCGACGTCGTCCTTGCGAAAAGTCGGGATGGCGACCAGTTCCTTCAGCGTCTCGGTGGCCGCTTGGCCGTATTTCACTCGGGCATAGAGACCTAACAGGCGATGGATTTCATTCTGCTGTTCAACTGAAAGGGTTTTGTTGCCTTGGAACGCGCTGATGGCCGGGCCGAGGTTGGCGGTTTTGCCCAGGTCGCTCTTGGCCACGTCGGCCAGGAACTGCCTGAAATCGGTGACAGAGGTGTTGGAGAAGGTTTTGACGATGGCTGCGCCCTGTTGGGCGGTGATGTTGGCGAGTGCTGGTGTGGTGATTGAAGCGAGGCTGGACAGCAGCAGGGTGGTCACTGCCAGATGTTTGAGCGAGAAGTCCATTGCTGGGCATTCCTTTGCAGGCGGTAGGAGACAAGTGTCTGATTTGATGACACAAACGCTTGCAACCTAACACCGGGAGGAAAGGGTGGGGGAGTCCTGCAGGAAAATCTGTCGCACAGCGAAGCAAAAACGGCGCAGAAATGAAAAATGGCGCAGGGCCATCAAACACCCGAAAACCCATGTGGCAGCGAGCTTGCTCGCGAAGGCGGCGATACATTCAGCCTCAATGCAAGCAGGCCCGCCGCTATCGCGAGCAAGCTCGCTGCCATAGGTGCGTATTGCTTAATGCGGTGCGCGGGGGATCGTCTTGAGCAGGTCTTCAGGGCTGATGTGGCCGACCACGGGCTGCGCCGTGCTGCCAGGCAATGGCAGGTCGAGGATGTGTCCCTTGATCTTGCCGACCACATGCATTTCGCAGGGTTTGCAATCGAACTTCAGCGTCAGCACTTCATCACCGTGTATCAGCTGCATCGGCGCCACCTTGGTGCGCACGCCAGTGACCCCCTTGGCCTGCTTGGGGCAGAGGTTGAACGAGAAGCGCAGGCAGTGCTTGGTGATCATCACCGGCACTTCTCCCGTTTCCTCGTGGGCCTCGAACGCCGCGTCGATCAGCTTGACGCCGTGACGATGATAGAAGTCCCGGGCCTTCTGGTTGTAGACGTTGGCCAGGAACGACAGGTGCGATTCCGGGTACACCGGCGGCGGGTTGGTCTCGGCCTTGCGGCCACCGCGTGGGTGGGCTTTGATGCGGGCGTCGGTCAGGGCCTCGATGGCTTCGCGGCGCAAGGCCTTGAGCTGCGAGTTGGGGACGAAGAACGCCTGGGGCGCATCCAGCTCGATCGCGGTGGCGTGGTATTCGGTGGTGCCCAGTTGGCCGAGCAGGTCGTGCAATTGCTCCAGGGCCTGTTCCGGCTTGTTGGCCTGGCCGAACGGTCCGTCCAGGGCGACGCTGGCGCTGATGCCTTCTTCGCTGGTGGCGGTCAGTTCCAGGCGCTCTTCGCGCAGGCGCGCAACCCAGGCCAGGCCGACGCGGCGTTCGGAGGAGGTCTTGAGCAACGCTTGCTGCCAGTTGTGGTCCAGGTTGCGGCTCAACGGGTGGTTGGGGCGCAACTGGTACATGCCGGCCGGCATCTCGTTGGGTTCGACACGGTAGCGGTAACGCTTCTGGCCGTCCTCTTCGAACTCACCCTTGGGCTCGGCGATGTTGGCGCGGAAACCGACGACTTCGCGCTTGACCAGCACATTGAGGCCGTCGCCGTTGGACAGCGGATCGAAGGTCACCACGTGCAGGTCACGTTTGCCGACTTTTTCCACCACGCCCACCGGCACGCCCGTAAAGGTCGGCGAATCGAAGGCGCCGATGTCGATCTTGCGTTCGCTGACGAAATAGTCGGTGCTGCCACGGTGGAAGGTCTTGTCCGGGTCGGGGACGAAGAAGTGCGCGGTGCGGCCGCTGGACGCGCGGGCCAGGTCCGGACGGTCTTCGAGGACATCGTCCAGGCGCTGGC
Source organism: Pseudomonas sp. NFACC16-2 (assembly GCF_900119205.1). NCBI lineage: Bacteria > Pseudomonadati > Pseudomonadota > Gammaproteobacteria > Pseudomonadales > Pseudomonadaceae > Pseudomonas > Pseudomonas sp. NFACC16-2. The sequence goes on from NZ_FPIX01000014.1 coordinate 117,827, forward strand.
GGTAATAGGCGGTGATGTTCTTCACATAACCCATGTCCTTGTAGCGCCCTTCGATCTTGAATGAACGCACGCCGGCTTCGACCAGGGCACGGATGTTGGCGCTCTGGTTGTTGTCTTTCATCGACAGCAGGTGTTTTTCGTAGGCGACCACCCGGCCCTGGTCGTCCTTGAGGGTATAGGGCAGGCGGCAGGCCTGGGAGCAGTCGCCACGGTTGGCGCTGCGGCCGTTCTGGGCGTGGGAGATATTGCACTGGCCGGAAAACGCCACGCACAGCGCGCCGTGGATGAAGAACTCGATGGCCGCCTCGGTCTCGTCGGCGATGGCGCGGATTTCCTGCAGGTTCAGCTCACGGGCCAAGACCAGTTGCGAGAAACCAGCCTGGTCGAGGAACTTCGCTCGGGCCAGGGTACGGATGTCGGTCTGGGTGCTGGCGTGCAGCTCGATGGGTGGAATATCCAGCTCCATCACCCCCAGGTCCTGGACGATCAGCGCATCGACACCGGCATCGTACAACTGGTGGATCAGTTGGCGGGCGGGCTCCAGCTCATTGTCGTGCAGGATGGTGTTGATGGTCGTGAACACTCGGGCGTGGTAGCGATGGGCGAACTCCACCAGCCGGGCAATATCGCCCACTTCGTTGCAGGCGTTGTGACGTGCGCCGAAACTCGGGCCACCGATGTACACGGCGTCGGCGCCATGCAGGATGGCCTCGCGGGCGATGGTCACGTCGCGGGCGGGGCTGAGCAATTCCAGATGATGTTTGGGCAAGGACATTTGTTTTTAGTCAGGCTGGTCACGGTCGAAGCGAGCATTGTAGCCGCCAGGCGCCTTGCAGGCACCTGTGGACTTGGGTTTGCACGAACTTGACCGATACGCGGCGCTCCTGCTGGGGTCACCCAGGCGTCGAGCCGGCGCTGCACCAGCGGTTGCGCCCGGTGTTCTTGGCCAGGTAAAGGAAGGCGTCCGCGGCCCTGATCAGCATGGCCGGGGTGACGTCCTCGCCGCTCGGCTGGCAGGTGGTGACGCCCGCGCTGATGGTCACGATGCCCAAGGGATGGTCGCCATGTTCAATGTTCAAGGCCCTGACCGCTTCGAGGATTTGCTGTACGACCTGGGTGGCGCCGGCGCTGTCGGTGTTTGGCAACAGCACGGTGAACTCTTCACCGCCGTAGCGGACAGCCAGGTCGCCCGGCCGCTTGATGGTCTGCCTGAGCGCGGCTGCAATCGCCCGCAGGCAATCGTCCCCGGCGGCATGGCCGTATCTGTCGTTGAAACGCTTGAAGTAATCGACGTCGAGCATGATCAGGGCCAGGGACGAACCCTGGCGCCTGGCCAGGCGGATCTCATCGGCCAGGGCGATGTCCAGCCGCCTGCGGTTGCCCAGCCCGGTCAGGCTGTCGGTCAGCGCCATGTCGCGCATGGCCTGGTGGGCGCTGCGAATCTGCTTCTCCATGGCCATGCGGTAGCGCAGTTGGCTCAACACGATGAGCCCGAAGCCCACCAGTATCGCGATCAGGAAAATCAGCACCAAACCGGTCTTGAACAGGTCGCGGCGCCAGGGCGCGATGATCGATTCGCGGGACAAGCCGGCTTCCACCACCAGCGGGTAAGTGGTCAGGGCCCGGTAGCCGTATAGGCGCTCGGTGTCGTCGACGACGGCCTTGGCTTCGGCAACCCCTTGGTTGGAGGTGGGTAGATGTTCTCTGAAAATCACGCTGTTAACCAGGCTCTTGCCAATCACCGAAGCGACGAAGGGACGTCGGACCAGGATCGTTCCGCTGCGCTTGGCCAGGACCAGCGCGCCTTTGTCATCGATCTTGAAGTCGCCGTAGTAGTCGACGAAATAGCTCACCTTCACTGTTCCCAGCAATACGCCGGCAAACGAGCCATCGGGGTTGTTCAGGCGGCGGGAAATGGGAATGATCAGGTCATTGGTGGAACGGCTCTTAACGACGTCACCGATGCGCACGCCTTGATCGTTGTGGGTGCGGTGGTATTGGAAGTAGTCGCGGTCGGCGTTGTTCGCCATTTCCGGGATCGTCTCCTTGTCCGTCGCCAGCCATTGGCCGTCCGGGCCATAGATAAACAACCCGTGCAGTTGCGGCATGATGGCGGCCTGCTGCACCAATAGCTTATGGATGCGTGGGATATCCATGTTCTGCAGGCCATCGCCCTCCACCCGTTCGGCGAGGGCGGCGGTGACCACATCCACTTGTCGAATGGTGTCTTCAGCGTGCTGGGCCGTCGCCCGCGCCAGGTTCGTCACTGAATCCCGGGCAGATGCAAAAGCGGCGCGGTAGTCGCGCCAGGTCCGCCAACCTTCGACAGCCAGGAAGGCCACAACCACCACCAGCATGAAGCTCACGGTGAGCCGCAACGCCGCTCCGGCCTGGGCGCTCTGGGGAGAAAAGACCTCATCAGTGTTTTCAATCTTTGGCTCTGGCCGTTTGCGTCCGAGCATCAACATTTCCTTTTACGACGGGTCTGCACACTATTGATGCGCAGCCTATCTTATTCGATTTCAGCACGTTAGCTTGCTACGACGAGGCAGGTACAACCGGCGACACACGATTGGGGAGAGAGGTTTCATGAAAGTTGGCGTCATTTCCGACACCCATGGTCTGCTCCGCCCGCAAGCGCTGGCAGCATTGCAAGGGTGTGAGCGTATCATCCATGCCGGTGACATCGGCAACCCCGAGATCCTGGATCAATTGGCGTCGATTGCGCCATTGCACGTGGTGCGCGGCAATAACGACCTGGGGGCCGATTGGGCCGGGCCGCTTGCTGACCGCCTGCAATTCGACCTGTGCGGGTGGCAGGTCTTGCTGGTTCACGACATTGCCGATGTACAGGACTCGCTCGACCCGGGCGTGAACTGGGTGATCAGCGGCCATTCCCACAAGCCGGGCATCGAATGGCGTGGCAACCGGCTGTACCTGAACCCTGGCAGCGCCGGCCGGCGGCGGTTTACGCTGCCGGTGACGCTGGCGTTGGTCGAGGTGAGCGCTGGCGCGATCGAGCCGCGGCTGGTCCAGTTGCTGGAGTGATGGACACGCTTACTTGAAGTATTTGTCGACGTAGGACTGGATTTCCTTGCGCATGAAGCGCCCGGATTCATCCGCCCGCTCTTCCCAGCCGAACACGCACGCGGTGACGATGCCGTCGAAGCCGGTCTTGGCCAGTTCACTGAAGAACAGGTCCCAGTCGATCTCGCCCTGATGCATGTCCATATGCTGGTGGATGCACGCCTTCCACGCCGACGTCGATGTCGGGGTCCGTCGGGTTGGACAATCGATTCATGGACCGCACGGAAGGCTATTGGGTATTAAGCCTCTTGGCCTGCTTGAGCCTCTGTCAGGGTCGGATAGTCCGTATAGCCCCGCTCGTCGCCCTGGTAGAACGTCGATGCGTCAGGGGCGTTCAGCGCCTGGCCCCGCTTGAACCGTTCCACCAGGTCGGGGTTGGCCAGAAACGGCGTGCCGAATGCCACCAGGTCTGCTTCTCCACGGCTGATGGCAGTGGCCGCGCGTTCGGCGCTGTAGCCGCCATTGGCAATGTACGTCCCGCCGAAGCGACGCTTGAGTTCCAGGAAGTCGAACGGGCCTTCGCCCAATTCCACGATGTGCAGGTAAGCCAGGCCGTAGCGGCTGAGCATTCTGGCGGTGTAGTCGAAGGTCGCTTGCGGGTTGCTGTCGCTCATCGAGAAGTAACTGAAGATCGGCGACAGGCGCACACCGACACGGCTGGCGCCAAAGACTTCGATCACCGACTCGACCACCTCCTTGAGGAAACGGGCACGGTTCTCGATCGAGCCGCCGTAGGCATCGGTCCGTTGGTTGGTGCCATCACGCAAGAATTGGTCGATCAGGTAGCCGTTGGCGCCATGGATCTCCACGCCGTCGAAGCCGGCCAGCTTCGCGTTGGCCGCGGCCTGGCGGAAGTCGGCGACCACACCGGGGATTTCATCGAGCTCCAGGGCCCGTGGTAGTTCATAGGGCTTGAGACCTTCGGCGGTGTAGATCTCGCCATCGGCCTTGATTGCCGAGGGGGCTACGGGTTGGGCGCCGTTGACCTGCACCAGCGGATGAGAAAGACGGCCTACGTGCCAGAGCTGCAGAAAGATCTGTCCGCCCTCGGCATGAACTGCGTCGGTCACCTGTTTCCAGCCGGTGATTTGCTCAGGGGTAAAGATCCCTGGCGTTCTCAGGTAACCCTTGCCCTGGGCCGAGACCTGGGAACCTTCGCTGATGATCAGGCCGGCGCTGGCGCGTTGGCTGTAGTACTCGGCCATCAGGGGCGTGGCGGCGTCACCGGTACCTGCGCGACTGCGGGTCATGGGGGCCATGATCATGCGGTTTTTCAGGGACAGCTTGCCGACCTGGGCGCGGGACAGCAGAAGATCGAGACCGACGTTGCTCATGATTCACCTCAAAAGAGAACAGATAGGATTGAGTCGAGGGGCGGCTAGGCCAGCCGGCCCTCTTGTTGCAAAAGGGCGCCGATGCGCTGGATTTCTTGCTCGCCTTTTTCCAGGGCTGCCTCGCTGGTGTGCACGGAGTAATAACCCATCACCAGGTCGTGAGGATGCTTGACCGCCGAGCCGAGCACGAAGGAGGTAGCGCCCCGGGCAACGATGTCGATGGCTGCGCCGGATTCTTCGAACACCACCATTTCCCCGGCATTGACGTTGCCGCCAGCCTCGAGGCTTCCGCTGTTGACCGCCAGCCAAGCGACGGTGTGCCCAGCCGGTGGCGTATAGCGCCAGCGTTCCTGGTCTTTCAATTGCACGGCCAGGTAGTTCATGCCCGCCGGGGCTGCAACGCTGCTGCGAGCCGCGCCATATTGGCCGAGCAGCACCCGCACCGGACCTTCCTGGGGGATATCGGCGGGTGCCAGGTAGACGCTGTGGGCCGGAGCGTTTTCTTCAGTGGCCGGCAGTGCGACCCAAAGCTGGAAACCGTGGATCGACGAGCTGCCGACTGGCCGCGCGTCGTGCCATACGCCGTTACCGGCTTGCATCCACTCCATGCCACCGCTGGGCAGTACACCCGATTGCCCAGTGGTGTCTTCGTAGGCCACCTGACCTCCGATCATGTAGGTCAGCGTCGCGATACCGGAATGCGGGTGCATGCCGAAACCTCTTTGCATGGCATCGGCGTTGAAGGCGAAGTGATCGAGAAACACGAATGGCTTGCAGAGCTGGCCCAGGTCACCGGGGCTCATGAGCCGGGTGATCGGCCCGTGGCTGTTGCCGGAGGTGCGATGGACGATGGCGCGGGGCGGTGCTGCGACGATGCTGTTCATGGGGGGCCTCCAAGTCTTGGGCGTTGGGCTTCGATGCGAGAAGGATAAGTGCCTGCCAATAGATTGATTAGCCGATACAATCGGATTGAACTCATCCATAAAGCGAAGGAATGTCAGTGCCATGCTCGATCTCAACGATGTTGCGCTGTTCGTTCAGGTGGTCCGCAGCGGCAGCTTCGCCGAAGCCGCTAGACGCTTGGGCATGCCTTCCAATACCGTCAGCCGACGGGTTCAGCAGTTGGAGGCCCAGCTTGAATCGCGACTTCTGCAGCGCTCGACCCGCAAACTCACCCTGACTCATGCGGGCCAGGGGTTTTATGAGCGCTGCGTGGATGCTGTGGACGGCCTGATGGATGCCGGACAGGAACTGATGATGGGCAGCGAGGAACCCAGCGGCCTGGTGCGCATCGCGGCGATGGCGGATTTTTTCGATTTCTTCCCGATGCAATGGGTGGCCGACTTTTTAGCCGCGCATCCGCGAGTGCAACTTGATTTCGTGCTCAGCGACGCCCGGGTCGATCTGATTGCCGACCGTATCGACGTTGCCTTTCGCGGCGGCCCCTTGCAGGACTCGGGGTATGTCGGTCGCCAACTGCTCAAGAACGACGGTGACGGCATGGTCGCCAGCCCCGCGTACATTGCCGCGCGCGGCGCACCGCTTTCGTTGCAGGATCTGGCTCACCACGACGGCGTGAGTTTCGCTCATCCCGGCGGCATGACCCATTGGCGATTCGTTGGCCCGGACGGCATCGAGGAACAGGTGCAGATCGCCAGCCGATTCCACGCCAACACCGCCCAGGCGTTGCGCAGGGCGACCGTCGCCGGCCTTGGCATCGCCGTGTTGCCGGGGGCGCTGAGCAGCCTCGACCTGGAAGCCGGAAGGCTGGTGCGTGTCCTGCCACAATACCAACGCGTCGGCTTCGGTCTGAATGTGCTCTATCCGAGCCGGCGGCAGTTGCCGCTGGCGGTTTCGGCTTTCATCGGGTTGGTGGTGGAGAAGCTTGAGCTCAAGGCGTTTCCGGCGCGGATGCAGTGAGTGAGCCATCCAGGCCGGTGTCGTGGCGGGATAAGCCCGTTGTGCCGCACCTCAATACCGTGGCGAGGGAGCTTGCTCCCGCTGGCTGCGCAGCAGCCTAAAAGCTGGACGCAGTCCGCCTGACAGACCTTGGTGATAGGTTTAGGGCCGTTGCGCAGCCCAGCGGGAGCATGCTCCCTCGCCACCGGTTCCGCATGTCTCAGCTGCAAACAAGACTCGCCTTGTTCCTTTGGGTATCACGCCCGGGCAGTAGCCCATTTTTTTCCTTCCCAGCAACGATAAAAACCCTCGTTTCGCAAATCTTCCCCCGCCAACACAATCGCCTCGACATCTGATCTCGATAGCTGCAAGCGCAGCACCACAAAAGATAGAAACCCGAGGCGGCGCTATGCCGGCCTGAACCAAACCTACTGCCGGAAGTGCACAGACATGCCCGTTGAAACCCTACGCATCGACACGCTCGTCATAGGCGCCGGCCAAGCCGGCATCGCCATGAGTGAGCACTTGAGCCGGCAAGGCGTGCCGCATCTCGTGGTGGAGCGAAGCCGCATTGCCGAGGCTTGGCGCACATCACGTTGGGATTCACTGGTCGCCAATGGCCCGGCCTGGCATGACCGTTTTCCGGGGTTGGAATTCGAGGGACTCGGTCCTGATGACTTCGCGACAAAGGACCAGGTGGCCGATTATTTCGAAACCTATGCCAACAAGTTCAACGCACCGATCCGTACCGGCGTGGAGGTCAGGAAAGTCGAGCGCAATGTCGGCCGTCCGGGGTTCACCGTTGAAACCTCTGAAGGCTTGATCGAGGCGATCCATGTCGTCGTCGCCACCGGGCCCTTCCAGCGACCGGTGATTCCACCGATTGCGCCGGACATGGCGACGGTCACCCAGCTTCACTCGGCCCAGTACCGCAATCCCCGGCAATTGCCCGAAGGGGCTGTGTTGGTGGTGGGCGCCGGGTCGTCGGGGGTGCAGATCGCCGATGAACTGCGGCGCGCCGGCAAACAGGTCTATCTCTCGGTGGGCGCCCACGATCGTCCGCCCCGGGCCTATCGCAACCGCGACTTCTGCTGGTGGCTGGGCGTGCTGGGCGAGTGGGACGCGGAGGCGGTCCAGCCGGGCAAGGAGCACGTCACTATCGCGGTGAGCGGTGCCCGTGGTGGCCATACCGTGGATTTTCGCCGGCTGGCCCACGAGGGCATCACCCTCGTGGGACTGACGAAATCGTTCAATGGCAGCGTGGTGACCTTTGAACCGAATCTGGCCGAAAACATCGCCCGCGGCGACGAAAACTACCTGGCGCTGTTGGATGCCGCCGACGCCTACATCGCCCGCAACGGCCTGGACCTGCCGCTAGAACCTGAAGCTCGTCACCGGCTGCCTGATCCGCAATGCCTGACCCAGCCGATCCTGGAACTGGACCTGGTCGCCGCCAGCGTGACCAGTGTCATCTGGGCCACCGGCTACTCGGTTGACTACAGCTGGCTGAAGGTCGACGCCCTCGGCGCCAATGGCAAACCTCGGCATCAGCGTGGCGTTTCCACTGAACCAGGCCTGTATTTCGTCGGCTTGCCCTGGCTGTCGCGACGGGGCTCGGCGTTCATCTGGGGCGTCTGGCATGACGCCCGGCATATTGCCGACCACATCGTGAAGCAACGCATTTATCTCGCCTATCAAGATGCTGCCCAGCGCCAGGCGTCGGCACTCGACAGCGATTCACAGCGTTCGAAAACCAGTCTCACGGGAGTTCGTTGATGCCTACTCACACGCGTATTCGCATGTTCAATACCAAGGACACCTACCCGAACCAGACGCTGGACAACGATCTGTGTCAGGCCGTGCGCGCCGGCAACACCGTCTACGTGCGCGGCCAGGTCGGCACCGACTTCAACGGTCAACTGGTGGGGCTGGGCGATCCACGCGCCCAGGCCGAGCAGGCCATGCGCAACGTCAAGCAATTGCTGGAAGAGGCCGGCAGCGACCTGAGCCACATCGTCAAGACCACGACGTACCTGATCGACCCGCGCTATCGCGAGCCGGTGTACCAGGAGGTCGGCAAGTGGCTCAAGGGCGTGTTTCCGATCTCCACCGGCTTGGTAGTCAGTGCCCTGGGCCAGCCGCAGTGGCTGATGGAAATCGACGTGATCGCGGTGATCCCTGAATAAGGAACGGAACATGACCTTTTCCATCGTCGGACGCTGCGCCGAAACCGGCCAGTTGGGCATCGCCATCAGTTCCTCGAGCATTGCCGTCGGCGCCCGTTGCCCCTGGTTGCGCGCGGGCGTCGGCGCGGTGTCGAGCCAGAACATTACCCTGCCGGCCCTGGGCCCGCAGGTGCTCGATGAACTGGCCGACGGGCTGGCCGCGCAAGCGGCGCTGGAGCGGACCCTGGCGCGCAACGGCTACAGCCAATACCGGCAAGTGGCGGTGATCGATGCCGAGGGCCGCACGGCGATTTTCAGCGGCGAGCATACCCTGGGCACCCACAACGCCGTGGCCGGTAAGCAATGCGTGGCGGCTGGCAATCTGTTGGCCAGCGCTGGGGTGATCGAGGCCATGGTCACAGCCTTCGAGCAGGGCGGTGGTTGTCTTGCGTCACGCTTGATGAGCGCGTTGCAGGCCGGGCAGGCGGCGGGCGGGGAGGCCGGAGCGGTGCATTCGGCGGCGCTGTCGGTGGTCGATGACCTGACCTGGCCCATCGTCGATCTGCGGGTGGATTGGGCCGAGGAAAATCCCATCGGCGAGCTGCAGAAACTCTGGCTCGCCTATCAGCCGCAACTGCAGGATTACCTGACCCGTGCGCTCAACCCGACCCAAGCGCCGAGTTATGGAGTGCCGGGTGATGAGTGAGCCGCGCAGTCGCGCGCTGCTTGTCGAGCTGGTGAGCTTTGCCACGGTCAGCCGCGATTCGAACCTGGCCTTGATCGAGTTCGTTCGCGACTACTTGCAAGGGCTGGGCGTGAACAGCGAGCTGATCTACAACGCTGAGCGAACCAAGGCCAACCTGCTGGCGAGCATTGGCCCGGCGGTGCCCGGTGGCGTGGTGTTGTCCGGGCATACCGATGTGGTGCCGGTGGACGGGCAGGCCTGGACGGTCGATCCGTTCTGCCTGACCGAGATGGATGGGAAATGGTTCGGGCGCGGCACGGCGGACATGAAGGGTTACCTGGCCTCGGTGCTCGCGGCGGTGCCGGTGTTCTTGGCCAGCCCGCTTCGGCGACCGGTGCACCTGGCATTTTCCTATGACGAAGAGGTGGGTTGCCTGGGTGTTCACAGCTTGTTGGAGGTATTGGTTCGGCGGATTGCGCAACCGGCCCTGTGCCTGATTGGCGAACCCACCCAACTCCGACCGGTGCTGGGGCACAAAGGCAAGCTGGCGATGCGTTGCCATGTCCGAGGGGCGGCTTGTCATTCGGCCTATGCCCCTTACGGGGTCAACGCCATCGAACAGGCGGCGCGCCTGATCGGGCGGTTGGGCGAGATCGGCGCGCAACTGGCCGAACCCTCGCGGCACGACCCGCGCTTCGACCCGGCGTTTTCCACAGTGCAGGTCGGGGTGGTCCGCGGCGGCACGGCGCTGAACATCGTCCCGGCGGACTGTCGCTTCGATTTCGAGGTGCGCGCCTTGCCGGATTTCGATCCCCTCGTGGTGGTCGAGCAATTGCAAGGCTATGCCGAGCAGACCCTGCTGCCGGCCATGCAGGCGGTGGCGGCGGATACCGCTATCCGCTTCGAACCGTTGTCGGCCTACCCGGGCCTGGCCACTTCGCCTGACAGCGCGGCCGCCCGGCTGGTTGCGCAGCTATGCGGCAGCGACGCGTTCGGCACCGTCGCCTTTGGCACCGAAGGCGGCCTGTTCCATCAGGCCGGGGTGCCGACGGTGGTCTGTGGCCCCGGCAGCATGGACCAGGGGCACAAGCCCGACGAATACGTGAGCGTTGAACAAATGGCCGCCTGCGACCGCTTGATGGATCGCCTGGCGAGCTATCTCTGTGAACCCAATGATTGCTGACCGCAAGGTGCCTGAGGAGGACGATTTCAATGGAGGGAAATTCCTCGCGGTCAGCCAGGCGACACCTATGAACAGGCCGACAAGAGCCTTTGCTGTAGACCCTGCCGCCCGTATTTACGGTCACTTTTGAGTCCCGTCACCGGCTCGTGCGGGCGAGTCGGTATTTTCGAGGAACCGCTCCATGTCCAGATCCTTGCGTTGCAATATTGCGTGTGCCCTGGCGTTGCTGAGTACCAGTGTCCTGGCCGCGCCACAGAGCCTGACCGTGATTTCCTTCGGCGGCGCCACCAAACAGGCCCAGGACAAGGCCTACTTCCAACCTTTCAACGCCAGCGGCGCGGGAAACGTCGTGGCTGGCGAATACAACGGTGAACTGTCGAAGATCAAGGCCATGGTCGCAGCCGGCCACACCAGCTGGGACGTCGTCGAAGTGGAGAGCCCCGAGCTGTTGCGTGGTTGTGAGGAGGGGCTGTTCGAGAAGCTCGACCTGGGACGCCTGGGCGACCCGGCGAACTATGTGCCAGGAGCGCTCAATGAATGTGGGGTCGCCACCTACGTCTGGTCGATGGTCCTGGCCTATGACCAGAGCAAGCTCGCCAAGGCGCCCAAGTCCTGGGCGGATTTCTGGAACGTTGCCGAGTACCCGGGCAAACGCGGCCTGCGCAAGGGCGCCAAATACACCTTGGAAATCGCCTTGCTGGCCGACGGGGTCAAGGCGCAGGACGTGTACAAGGTGCTGAACACCCCGGAAGGCGTGTCCCGGGCATTCGCCAAGCTCGACCAGATCAAGCCGAACATCCAATGGTGGGAAGCCGGCGCGCAACCGGCCCAGTGGTTGGTGGCGGGGGACGTGGCGATGAGTGCGGCCTACAACGGCCGCATCGCGTCGGCGCAGAAGGAAGGCATGAAGCTGAGCATCGTCTGGCCGCAGAGCCTCTACGACCCGGAGTACTGGGCCGTGGTCAAGGGCACGCCGAACAAGGCCCTGGCCGAGCAGTTCATTGCCTTTGCCAGCCAGCCGCAGACCCAGAAGGTATTTTCGGAAAACATCCCTTATGGGCCGGTGCACCGCAAGACGCTGGCGCTGTTGCCGACGGCGGTACAGGAACAGTTGCCCACCGCCGAGGCCAACCTGGCTGAGGCCCAAGCCGTGGACGCGGAATTCTGGGTCGACCATGGCGAGGAACTGGAACAACGTTTCAACGCCTGGGCGGCTCGCTAGACATAACACCTGTGGCGAGGGGATTTATCCCCGCTGGGCTGCGCAGCAGCCCCAATGCAGCCAACTCCATATCACCTGATATCTTGGATGTCAGGTTTTGGGGGCGCTGCGCACCCCAGCGGGGATAAATCCCCTCGCCACAAAAGCCGTGTTGCGCTTCATATTTCTTGGCTCGGCAGCCATTGCCTGAACTGTTCCTTGCAGTAGTCGACAAACAACTGGGCCGGCTTGGTGAGGTGCGCGCGCTTGAGCCAGCCTGCCACCAGTGCCGAACCGGTCACGTTCTCGGCGATGTCGACGCACACCAGGTGTTGCCCATCGTAGGTGCAGGTGGAGTGCGGGCGGGTCACCAGCACGGCAAAACCAAAGGACTGGCCGACCATGCCCCGCACCATCTCGATGGATGGCGAGCTGAAGACAATGTTGGGCGTCAGGCCCAGCTCCTCGAAGATGCTCACGAAATAAGTGCGACTGGGCTGCACATCCAGCAGGATCATCGGTTCGAGGGCCAGGTCGCGCAGCGACACCTGGGCCTGGTCGGCGAAGCGATGCCCCACCGGCAACAACGCGTAGGGGCGTTGCGGCGCCGTCAGTGCTTCGGTCTCGATGGTACTGTCGAGGTCGTGTTCATAAAAAATCGCCAGGTCGAAACGCCCCCCGGTCAGGCCTTGCACCAGCTCCTGTTGCTCACCATCCTGCACGCGGATTTCCACCCCCGGGAAGCGCTGGCGAAAGCCCGCGATCAGCCTTGGCAGGTAGAGTGGGGCGACGGTTTCGAAGCAGCCGATGTCGATCTGCCCGCTGACCACATCGTTATCGGCCAGCGCATTCTGCTCGAACTCCCGGGCCATGCGCAGCAGCTCCTGGGCCTTGCGATAGAAGCGCGCGCCGCCGGGCGTCAGCGATACGCCCTGGGCGTGATGACGAATGAGCAATTGCACACCGAAACTGTCTTCCAAGCCCTTGATGGCGGAGGCGATCGACGGCTGGGCGATGTACAGCTTGCGAGAGGCTTCGGCGACGCTGCCACATTCGACGGTGGTGACGAAGTACTTCAACTGACGCAAGGAATAGGACGCCACGGCACACCTCGATCCGGATGATTTCTGCCTACCTTACCTTGTGCACGGAGGGCGATGGGCGGGCATTGATGCGGATTTTGCTGGGCAGTGACGATATTCAGGCTGGCTTGGTGACGAGTACCGGAAAAAAACGCCTGCCCAAGGATCGTTGGCAGGCGTCTGGGAAAGACCGGCAAAGAAAGGAGGACTGGCCGGGAGGGAGAACGGGTTTCAGGCTACCGGGATCAACGGATCGGCGGCGGCCAGGGCGGTTGCGCGATCAGCCACGGGCGGGTAGATCCACACCGTGTTGATCTGGGTCTTGAGGTCCTTGGCTTCCTGCCCGACCAACTTGAGCTGGCGATCCCAGCCTTCGGTATACACTGCGCCCCAGGCCCCCAGGTCCAGGCAGGTCACATACTTGGGTTGGCTGTAGGCCATCGGCGCGACGCCCAGCAAGTCGGCCGCGACGTTGTTGCCGGCATAGCGGCCCAGGGCGATGGCGTGCTGGCAGGACATCGCCGCATAGTTGCCCAGCGTGTCGGTGGCGGCGTAGGCCACGTCGCCGCTGGCGAATATGTCGTTCTGGCCCAGGACTTTCAGGTTGGCATCGACATGCAGACGACCCTGGCGATCGCGGGTAGCGGGTACCTGTTGGGTCAACGGACTGGCGCGGAACCCCACGGTCCAGATCACGGTATGGGACTCGATGCGTTGGCCGCTCGACAGGGTGACGCCACCGGCATCCACCGATTCGACCGAAGCGTTGAGGATCCACTCGATACCCAGGTGCTCGGACGCCTCGACAATGGATGGACGTATGCCATCGCCCAACGCTGCGCCAATCTGCGGCCCGCGATCCACCACGATGACCCGGATGTCCGCGTCCTCGCCGAGGACCGCGCGCAGGCGTGCGGGCATTTCGGTGGCGGTTTCGATCCCGGTAAAGCCGCCACCGGCCACCACCACGGTGTTGCGGGCCGGGCTGTCCGGCAGAGTTTTCAGCGACTTGATATGGGCTTCGAGACGGGTGGCCTGTTCGATTTCATCAACGTCGAAGGCATGCTCGATCATGCCCTCCAGGTCGGGGCGAACCAACTGGCTGCCCGCCGCGAGCACCAGTCGGTCATAGCCCAGGGTGCCCTGGGTACCGAACACATCCACATAGCCCACTCGTTTGTTGTTGACATCGATACTGCTCGCCGAGCCTTGTACGAATTTCACGCCCACCGCGTCGAACAGACTGCCCAGCGGTGCCGCCATGGTGTGGACGTCCGGCTCGTAGAAACGAGGACGAATGCGCAGCTCAGCCTGGGGGGCCAGGACGCTGATCTCCACGTCATGACGATCGTGTCGGTCCAGCAGTCGGGCCGCGCTCAACGCGCTCCAGACCCCACCGAAACCTGCGCCGACAACCAGAATACGTTGTTTCATGATGAGCTCCCGAAGACAAAAATCGATACGTTGAATGGTTTAACTGTTTCAGCGTGACCGTGTCGCGAGGCACCCAAAAAGCGCCTGGCTGCAATGAGTTGCCATCGAGCACATTCAGTTTCGGTTCGCTGTAGGGGAAGCTTATTGGCAGGACCTGTGTTTAACACTTCTACATAAGGTCATCGCGCCTATGCCTGGGTAAGGGGGGATCTATACGAAGGTATGAGGGCGCGCTGCAGTCAAGCAGGCCGGGCCAGTACCGCTTCGATGCAGGCGATCAATTCGGCGCAGTCGAAGGGTTTCGGGAAAAACGCCACCGGCTCGGGCATACCGGCGCTGACACGGGGGGGCATGCCAGGGTATCCGGTGATGAAGATGATCGGGGGATGAATGCCCAGGGTCGATAATCGATCGTACATCTGAATGCCCGTCATGCCAGGCATTTGAATATCCGATATCAGGCACGCAGTGTTTTCAAGTTCGCAGGAAGATAAAAAATCCAAGGCGCTGGCGTATGTTTTAACCCGATATCCGTGGGAACGTAACAAACCATCCAATGCAATTCGTACTGACTCATCGTCATCAATGATTGAAATGATTGCAGCGCTGGACATGTCGATACCTGGAGTTTGATATCAGGTAGCCATAAAGGCGCCCGTGTCACTGCAAGATACGCTGTCCAATGGCCCCGCCAAGTATACGTGTGTATGAACTTTCCACCGCATCGCGGGGCAACAACAGGGAGGGAATCTCACCGGAATGCTTAAATCGTTGCCCGCAATTCACGTGGCGACAGGCCATAGCGTGAGCGAAAGCGCACCGCAAATCGTGAAGCCGAGGCGTAACCGCAGGCTCCGGCAATTTCACCGATGGGACGAGACGTTGTTTGCAACCGTTGCAACGCCGTCGCCAGTCGAACGCCTTCCAGGATGCTCCTGAAACTGTCCCCCTCATTCGCCAGTTGGCGGCGCAATGTCGACTCACCCAGGTTAAGTTGCTGGGCAACGCTCGCAACCGTCCAGTCTCTCTCCGGGCTGCCCATCACCATCTGCTGCACACGTTCGCAAATGGGATCGTTGCGCCCCATCAGCAAAGGTCCGATCTGGCCACCAAGGCACAGGCTCAGAAGAACCGCTTCCCCATAGAGCGTGCGTAATGCGTCCGGGGCGTTCGCATTGATGGAGGCCAACAGCTGATTCCATGCCTGGGTTGTGTGCCTGTCCAGAGGGACGCACAGATCGGTCTTCAGTGCACCGCGACGGCTCATGATCTGTTGGCTATATCGGCTGCTGAAGTTACGCAGTGTCGAGAGCGGAAAGGTGACCGCATCGGCGATGTAGTGACCGTGAGGGCCGGGGAAGTTTGAGATACCAAGCTCGCGTCCGGCCGGCATCAGAATCAGATGTTGCGGCCCCGCGCGCATCTCCCGATCATCCCATTGCAACAGTTTCTCCCCCTGTCGCACTCGACACAGGGTGGTCGCGAACACCGGTACCCTTGACAAGCTAAGGGGCTGTCGAGCCTGTATGACACACGCATCGATAATGTTTTCCCGGTGCTGTATGCCGTCACAAGCGCGCATCGTTTTTAACGTCCGTAAGTTGAAGTGATCGTCGCTTTGGCCAGGACGTTGGCATTGAGCATGTATCCAACCAAGGCGCCACTGGCCTCACCGTCGAGGGGTAGCTTATCGACTTTCAATGCCCATACGGTGAATTGATAGCGATGGGGCTTATCCCCTACAGGTGGGCAAGCCCCGCCAAATCCTGGCTGGCCATAATCGGTTCGCCCTTGTACGGCACCGGCAGGCAGGTTCGCTCCCACTCCACTTGGCAAGCTATGGGTAGAAGCGGGTAGGTTGACCACCGTCCAATGCCACCAACCGCTACCCGTCGGCGCATCGGGATCATAGACCGTGATCGCGTAGCTTTTAGTCCCCACGGGGGCGTTTGTCCAGGAAAGCTCAGGAGACGTGTTGCCACCTTCGCAACCGAAGCCCTGGAACACTTCGCGACTGGTCAGCGGACGGTTGTCAGCAATATCCCGGCTGGTCAGTGAGAAGTCGGCAGCGTATCCACTGAATGCTACTGCCATGGTGAGTGCAGGCAGGATTGATCTGAATTTCATCGTGATTCCATCCGGGGCTTGAGTGAAGTTCGAGTCTAGGTTGGACAAAGAGTGGTTACTGTGCCGAAACGCTCGGCCAAAGTGCCGAAATGCTCGATTGACTACCGGCCTGTGTCAGCCAGGCGCCATTCCAGCACCTGGGCCATGCGTACCAGATCGGCAAACGAGTGTGCGCACATCTTGCGCATGGCTTGGCCACGGTGAATCTTGACCGTGATTTCACTCAAGCCCAGTTCCCCGGCGATCTGCTTGTTCATCAGGCCTGACACCGCCAGTGCCATGACCTGCTGCTCCCGGGGCGTCAATGTGGCGTAGCGGTCAAGCACTTGCTGATGGCCGCGTTCGGCGTCGCGCCGCTGGCGGTCCTGGCGATGGGCGGCGGTCACGGCGTCGATCAGGTCTTGTTCGCGGAACGGTTTGGCGAGGAAATCCACGGCACCGGCCTTCATCGCCCGCACGGTCATGGCGATGTCACCGTGACCGGTCATGAACACAATCGGCAGTCGAACGTTGGCTGCGGCCAGCTCCCGTTGGCAATCCAGGCCGCTGGTGCCTTGCAGGCGCACATCCAGGACCAGGCAACTGGGCTGGTCGGGCCTGGGATGGTTCATGAACTGCGCGACCGAACCGAACAGATGGACCTGCAAGCCGATGGAGCGCAGCAGGCTGCCGAGGGATTGGCACAGCGGTGCGTCGTCATCAACGATATAGACGATGGGGGCGTTGTCGATGATCGGGCTTGCGGACTGTATGGAGGTCATTGCCCGCCCCCCGACAGAGCGGTGCCAGTGAGCCGCGGCAGTGCGAACTTGAACGAGGTGCCCTGGCCGGCCTCGCTGGTTGCCCAGATCCTGCCGTCATGGAAGTCGATGATGGACCGGCAGATGGACAGGCCCATGCCCAGGCCGTTTTCCTTGGTGGTAAAAAACGCATTGAACAAGCACGGCAGGACCTCGGAGGCAATGCCGGTTCCGTGGTCAGTCACCTCCAGCAGCACTTCGTCACTCTCCGTCCAGGTGCGTATATGCAGGGTTCGTGCATGTACCTTGACCCCGTCCATGGCGTGACAGGCATTGATGATCAGGTTGATGATCACTTGCTGCAGTTGCACCCGGTCTGCGCTAACCTGGCCGTCGGTCGCTGCCAGATCCACCTTGGCCCGGACTTTATGATGAGCCAGTTGCTGCTGGACTAGGTTCAGGGTCTCTCGGACGATGTCGTCCAGTCGCTCGGGCTGGCGCAACGGGTCGCACTTGCGCGACAGCGCCCTGATACCGCTGATGATCTCGCTGGCGCGACAGCCGTTGGCGACGATTCGGTCGAGGCAATCCAAGGCTTCCCCGAGATCGGGTTCCGGGCGCTTGAGCCACCGGCGACAGGCCTCGCCGCTGCTGGTGATGGCTGTCAGTGGCTGATTGACCTCGTGGGCAATGGACGCGGCCATTTCCCCCAGGGAGGTCAAGCGAGTGACGTGGGCCAGTTGGCTCTGGGTGCGAAACAACGCTTCTTCGGCCTGCTTGCTGGCAGTCACGTCCATGAGTGCGCCCAGATACTGGAAACGGCCATGCTGGACGAGCAGGGGGCTGGCGATCATGTGGATGTGCTTGATGCGCCCATCAGGCATCAGCAGCCGCAGCTTGACCTCGATCTGCGGTTCGCCAGCGGCGGCCTGCTGGAAAACTCCGCGTGCCAACTCCAGGTCTTCAGGATGGATGCGCTCCAGCATCATCGACACCGTTGGCGTCTTGCTGGGTGGATACTCGAAAATCCGTGCCGATTGCTCCGACCAGGACAACGTTTGTCGATCACCGCGAAAGCCCAGGCTGCCGGTCTGGCTCAGGCGCTGGGCGCCGGTCAGGTAAGCCTCGTTGTGCCGCAGGCTGTCGGAAGCCTGCTTGCTGCGCAGGGCCAGGAACGCAATGGCGGACAGCGCGGTCAGGCAACGGAAGAAGCCAGTGGTAGATTCCCAGCGGTGATAGCCGCCGTTATACAAGAACATCGCGGTGAGCAAGCCCATGCACAGCAGCGCGACGGTGATCACCAGATTGATGGAGAACAGGTTGGACGCCATCAACAGCAACGTGATGTACAGCAGGGTTGGCGCCAGGTCGGAATGGGTTTCGGAGTTGATGATGACAATCCCGCAGGCCACCACCAGGCCCACCGCCCAGCCCAGCGCGTTGACCAGCGGGTGGGTGCTGATTCCCATCGACGGCCGAGGCCCGCTCTGGCTTGGGCTGTATCGAAGGCTGTCATAGACGTTCTTGAACATCGCGGAGGGTAGGGGCACGCGGGCAGACCTTTTGTTTTTACGTGGTCTCGCTCTGGAGTGTCGGGGCGACAGAGCATCGGTTCGTATCTTAGAAGCGCCGCTTTGCCTGAGGTAGGACATAAAACCCTGAAATTCCGCCAAGCTGTGCCAACACCTCTTTGTGGCGAGGGGATTTATCCCATAGGCGCTAACCAAACTCCAAAAATAGTAAACTGATCCGCAATTGAGATGAGTTGCAAGGAAAGCAAGTGTG
>NZ_FPIX01000013.1:0-143091 GCF_900119205.1 Pseudomonas sp. NFACC16-2
GTTACCCTGCATTGGTTTGTACTTGATTACCACATGGCGCGTGCTTTACGGCCTGATGCTGGGACGTGCTTGTCCGGATTTAAGCTGCGAGATGGTGTTTGAGGCTTCGGAATGGAAAGCGGCCTATGTTGTGGTCAAACGGTGCCAACCGCCCTCTGTACCACCTTCTTTGGGCGAGATGGTTTTACTGGTCACAAGCCTGGGAGGCTACTTAGGGCGCAAAAATGACGGGCCTCCTGGCCCTAAGGCCATGTGGATAGGGATGCAACGAATACGCGAGTTTGTTATCGCGTTAGAAGCCCAGCGTGCGCTCATCGAGAGTTGTGTAGAACGATGAGCGCAGAGCGTGGGAACGATCCTCCAGGCAACGCCCATGAAAAAGCCCCGCGCTTCTCTCGAAGGCGGGGCTTTTCGTGCAGCTTCTGAAGCTTAAGGCGCGTACGTCAGCAGCAGCTCACTCGGCACTTTGAAGTCCAGGGACATCATGACGCTCAGGGCGGTGATGGTGAAGATCGAGAACACGAACAGCTTGCGTGCCCAGACCGTGTCATCCACCGCCTTGTAGCCGGTCCAGGCCATGTACAGCCAGTACATGCCCATGGCGGCGGCGACGGCGAGGTAGCTCATGCCGGCGTAACCGCTGAAAGTCAGCATCAAGGTCGCCACGAGGAAGGCCAGGATGTAGAGCAGGATGTGCTTCTTGGCCACGCGGATGCCGCGCTTGACCGGCAACACCGGAATCGAGGCCGCCAGGTAGTCGTTGAAGCGGAAGATCGCGATGGCGTAGGAATGCGGCATCTGCCATAGGCTGAACATCACCAGCAGCGTCAGCGCCGCCATGTCGAAGCTGTTGCTCACCGCGACGTAGCCGATCACCGGCGGCATCGCCCCCGACAGGCTGCCCACCAGCGTGCCGTGCACCGACTTGCGCTTGAGGTACAGGCTGTAGAGGCCGACGTAGATGACAAAACCGATCACCGCGAACAACGCCGCCAACGGATTGGCCACCCAGTACAACAGCGCCACACCGGCCACGCCCAGCACCGTGGCGAATGCCAGGGCCAGTTGCACCGGGATCAGGCCCTGGACCAGCGCGCGGTTCTTGGTGCGCTCCATCTTGATGTCGATGTCGCGGTCGATGCAGTTGTTGAACACGCAACCGGACGCCACCACCAGGGAAGTGCCGATCATCGCCGCCAGGAAGATGGCCAGATCGACATGCCCTTTCGAGGCCAGGAAAAACCCGCCTGCCACAGAAAGCACGTTACCGAAAATGATCCCCGGCTTGGTGATTTGGATAAAGTGCTTCAGGGACATCCGGACTTTCCTCAGTGCGCCATCATGTTGGTGTGGATGCTGAACATGATCCACAACGACAGGCCAACCAGCAGGACAATCACGATCGCGGCAAAGACAAATGCGACCACGTTGTTACGTTGGGCGGCGGAGCGGTCCAGGTGCAGGAAGTACACCAGATGCACCAATACCTGGACCACGGCGAAGATCAGGATGATCCACAGGGTCAGGCTCTTGGGCAGCGACGGGTACATCACCAGGCCGAACGGAATGACGGTCAGGATCACCGACAGGATGAAACCGATGGCGTAGGACTTGACGCTGCCGTGGCCGGCGTCGTGACCATCATGGGAATGTGCGTTAGCCATTTACAGGGTCCCCATCAGATAAACAACGGTGAATACGCAGATCCACACCACGTCCAGGAAGTGCCAGAACAGGCTCAGGCAGCTCAGGCGCGTCTTGTTGGTGGCGGTCAGGCCGTTTTTCTGGACCTGGTACATCATGATCGCCATCCAGATCAGGCCGCTGGTCACGTGCAGGCCGTGGGTGCCGACCAGGGTGAAGAACCCGGACAGGAAACCGCTGCGGTTAGGGCCGTAGCCCTCGGAGATCAACATGTGGAACTCGTTGATCTCCATGCCGATGAAGCCGGCACCGAACAGGAAGGTCATGGCCAGCCAGCCCAGTACCTGGGTTTTCTTGCCCTTGAACAACGCCAGCATGGCGAAGCCGTAGGTGATCGAGCTGAACAGCAGCAGCGCGGTTTCGCCCAGTACGTACGGCAGTTCGAAGATGTCGTGGCCCGATGGGCCACCGGCGACGTTGTTAACCAGCACCGCGTACGCTGCGAAGATCGACGCAAACAGAATGCAGTCGGTCATCAGGTAGAGCCAGAAACCGAATACGGTCATCTCGCCCGAGTCGTGGTGATGGTCATCGTGCCCATGGTCATGACCATGGGCGTGTCCAACAGTGGTCACTAAGTTCGACATGGTTTAAGCCTGTTCCAACGAGGTTTCAACACGGGTGGCGGTGGCTGGGACTTTCCCGGCCGCTACCAGACGTTTGTGCTGCTCGGCTTCGATGCGCTCGATGACATCCACCGGCACCATGTAGCCCTGATCGTCACGGGCAGCATGGATAGCGAAATACACCACGGTGCCGACCAGGCTGGCGATGGCCAGCCACCAGATGTGCCAGATCATCGCGAAACCGAACACGGTCAGCAGCGCGCCCATGACCACACCGGTAGCCGTGTTGTTGGGCATGTGGATCGGCTCGTACTTGGCCGGGACCGGGTACGCGGTGCCGTTTTCCTTGGCTTCGGTGAACGGGTCGATGACGTCTGCTTTTGGCAGCACGGCGAAGTTGTAGAACGGCGGTGGCGAAGAGGTCGACCATTCCAGGGTATGGGCATTCCACGGGTCGCCGTGTTCGCACATGTTCTCTGGCTTGTTGCGATCGCGCACGCTGACATACAACTGGATCAGCTGGCAGGCGATACCAACAGCGATCATCACCGCACCGAACATGGCGACGTACAGGTACGGCACCCACTCAGGGTTGGTGGTGGTGTTCAGGCGACGGGTCATGCCCATGAAGCCCAGTACATAGAGCGGCATGAACGCGACGAAGAAGCCGGTGATCCAGAACCAGAACGCTGCCTTGCCCCAGCCTTCGTGCAGCTTGAAACCGAACGCTTTCGGGAAGTAGAAGGCGAAGCCGGCGATATAACCGAACACCGCACCGCCGATGATCACGTTGTGGAAGTGCGCGATCACGAACAGGCTGTTGTGCAGCACGAAGTCAGCACCCGGGATGGCCAGCAATACGCCGGTCATGCCGCCGATGGCGAAGGTCACCATGAAGCCCAGGGTCCACATCACGTGGCTGGTGAAACGCAGACGACCCTGATAGATGGTGAACAGCCAGTTGAACAGCTTCACCCCCGTCGGGATCGAAATCAGCATCGTCGCCAGGCCGAAGAAGGCGTTGACGCTGGCCCCCGAACCCATGGTGAAGAAGTGGTGCAGCCAGACCATGAAGCCCAGTACCGAGATCGCGCCGCTGGCGTAGATCATCGAGTGGTGGCCGAACAGTTTCTTGCCGGAGAAGGTCGAGATGACTTCGGAGAAAATCCCGAACGCCGGCAGGATCAGGATGTACACCTCAGGGTGACCCCAGGCCCAGAACAGGTTGACGTACATCATCGGATTGCCACCAAGCTCATTGGTGAAAATGTGGAAATCCATGTAGCGGTCAAGCGTCAGCAAAGCCAGGGTAGCGGTGAGGATCGGGAAGGAAGCGACGATCAGCACGTTGGCCCAGGTGCAGGTCCAGGTGAAGATCGGCATGTCCATCAGCTTCATGCCCGGGGTACGCATTTTCACCACGGTGGCCAGGAAGTTGACCCCCGTCAGCGTCGTCCCCAACCCGGACAGCTGTAGCGCCCAGATGTAGTAATCCATCCCCACGCCCGGGCTGTATTGCAGGCCCGACAGCGGCGGATAGGCCACCCAACCGGTCTTGGCGAACTCACCAACGCCCAGGGACAGGTTGATCAGCACCACGCCGGATACCAGCAGCCAGAAGCTCAAGGAGTTCAGGAACGGGAAGGCCACGTCACGGGCGCCGATCTGCAGTGGCACTGCAAGGTTCATCAGGCCGGTGAAGAAGGGCATCGCCATGAAGATGATCATGATCACACCGTGGGCGGTGAAGATCTGGTCATAGTGTTCAGGCGGCAGGTAGCCAGGCGAACCCTCGGTGGCCATGGCCAGCTGGGTACGCATCATGATGGCGTCGGCAAAACCACGCAGCAGCATGACCATGGCGACGATGATGTACATCACGCCGATTTTCTTGTGGTCGACCGAAGTCAGCCACTCGGTCCACAGGTAGGTCCACTTCTTGAAATAAGTGATGCCTGCAAACAATGCCAGACCACCGAGCGCGATGATGGCGAGGGTCACCATGACAATCGGCTCGTGGAACGGGATCGCTTCCCAACTTAATTTACCAAACATCGTTTACTCCTCTGCCCCGGCAGCTGAATGCGAGCTCATGTCCATCCCTTCCATGTTGTGAGCCACTTCCTTCTCGTTCTTCTCGTGGTGCATCGGCTTGCCCGGATTCATCCCTTCATACTTGTCGATGATGGTCTGGAACAGGTTCGGCGTGACCGACGAGTAGAGTTCGACTGGGTTGTTCTGGCTCGGCTTGGAAAGGGCTTCGTATTCAGCTTTTTCAAGCTGTTTAGGTGCCTTCTTCACATCGTTGACCCAGGCGTCGAAATCTTCCTGGGTCGTGGCGATTGCTTTGAACTTCATGCCGGTAAAGCCCGCGCCGCTGTAGTTGGCGGAGATACCGTCGAGTTCGGCGTTCTGGTTGGCGATCAAGTGCAGCTTGGTCTGCATGCCCGCCATCGCGTAGATCTGGCCGCCCAGGCCCGGGATGAAGAACGAGTTCATCACGGTGTCGGAAGTGACCTTGAAATTGATCGGCGTGTGGGCCGGGAACACGATCTTGTTGACCGTGGCGATGCCTTGTTCCGGGTAGATGAACAGCCACTTCCAGTCCATGGAGACCACTTCAATGGTGATCGGCTTGACGTCGGAATCCAGCGGACGATACGGGTCCAGGGCGTGGGTCGACTTGTAGGTGACGTAACCCAGGGCAATGATGATCAGTACCGGAATGGTCCACACCGCCACTTCGATCTTGGTCGAATGCGACCACTTCGGCGTGTAGGTGGCATTGGTATTGGTTGCGCGGTACTTCCAGGCAAACAGGAAGGTCATGACGATGACCGGCACAACGACCAGCAACATCAGCAGCGTAGCGGTGATGATCAGGTTTCGTTCATCCAGGCCGACCTGGCCCTTGGGATCGAGCAAGGTCATGTTGCAGCCTCCCAGCAGCAACGTGCCGAGCAGCGGCAACAAGCCTAGTAATCGGGGGTACCTGTTTTTACTCATCTCACGACCTCTAAAGCAGCTTGCGCAATGCAGTTGGGTTTTGATCGCCAACACTTCACCCTGCCAAGGGTTGGCATTTCTTGGATTGAATAAGGGCTGCCCATCGAACGTCAGCGGCTGTTCGACACATCCTGGGCCAGCAGTGAGTTCTTATTCGTTGGTCAAAAGGCCTAGTTCAAGCCCAATTCCATTTGGTGCGGGTAGTTGGAGGCACCGACACCTGGGGTCGCATGGGGCGCTGGCGCCCTTCGACCACTCTCATGCTCAAGCCTGAGCCGGGTCGGAAAATCGGTGCGGGCGATTGTAGTGAGGTGACGCGCTGTAGACCATGTCTCATCCCGAAATAATTTTTATCCGATCCGGCAACAATCTCTTGCCGATATTGCAACGGGCCAGCATGTTATCGAAATTAATTCTCAACAAGAACCCCAAAAAACGTAGGTCTACTACGCCCGATTTAGACAGCTCGAGAGGGTCTTCAAGAGGTTTTTTGCCCGGCAAGCGCCCAGTTTTCGGGGCCTACGGTGCCTGACGCGCCGCTGTTAAAAATGCCTGCTGCAGGCGATACGCCAGTTGCGAAACCAGACATTTTTTTGTTACAGGAAAGCGTGCTTTATCTCCCTCGCAAAGGCTGAGCGCCGCAAGATATGTGACAACGTGTCGCACATTGCCGCAGGTCATTCTTGCCTCGGATCAAGGACGCTCCGGCTTGAGCGTGAAACGTAAAACGCCCCGGCTCTCCAGGAGAGAACCGGGGCGTTTCATCGAAGCGTTTCAGCGAAGCGGCTTGCGATTACGTGACACCAGCAACGGCACCAGCACCACCGTCAACACGAAGGCCACCAATGCCCACTGTGCCAGGGACAGCCCCAGGATCGGTGGGTAGGGGGTGGAGCAAAAGCCGTCGACCTGGAACCCCAACGGAAAGATCTTCGCCAACGGCAGGTCATCGACAATCGGTTGCAACACGTCGATGCCGCAACTGACCGCCGGGAAGAACTGGGTGTACACGTGATGCCCTGCCACACCGGCACCGGCCAGGGCGCTGAGCACCACCAGGCCTTCGAAGATCGTCAGGCTGCGGCGGGTGCGCATGGCGGCACCGATGAAGGCGAAGATGGCGATCAGCAACAGCGCATAGCGTTGCAAGATACACAGCGGGCACGGCGCCTCACCGAGGGCTACCTGCATATACAGCGCACCGCCAATCAGCGCCAGGCAGATCAGCCCCAGCAGCACCAGATAGCGCCGCTCACGGCCTAAGCGCATCATTTCCTCACTCATTGCGTTTCCCTTTGTCTGCATGGATCGACGCGCGGCACGGCAACATTCCGGCGCGCGGTCGGATGCCCGAAGTCTACACGCAGACCATGACAGTGAACGAGCAGCGGGCGTCGACATTGAAGGGGAATAGACCGCAAGAAGGTTAAGTGCGGATTAATTCTGGCAGTTGGACAAGGATGGACCTGCCGTCGCCATCGCGAGCAGGCTTGCTCGCGAAAGCGATGGGTCAGCTTGCATCAATGTTGGATGTGCCGCCGTCTTCACGAGCAAGCCCGCTCGCACAAGGGATCTGTGGCGGGCGTGGAGACCTTATTCCAGCGCTGCCGCCGGGCCGAAGAATTCGTAACGGCTCTGCTGCTCCGGCACGCCCAAGGCCTTGAGGTGACGCTTGATGGCGCCCATGAAGCCCTTCGGCCCGAGGAAATAAGCGTCCACGTCACGTTGCTGCGGCAGCCATTGCGCCAGTTGCTCCTGGCTCAGCAGCCCCACCTTGTCGGCCGCCGGGCTCAAGCCGTCGTCTTCGTCGTAGCAGTAGAAGCGCTTGAGCTGCGGATGCCGCTTGGCCAGGTCGTCGATCCAGTCGCGGAAGGCATGGGCACGGCCGTTGCGCGCGCAATGAATGAAATGCACCGGCCGCTCGGTTTGCAGCGCCGCCTGCAACATGGCCAGGGTCGGGGTGATGCCGACGCCGCCACTGATCAGTACCAGCGGTTTGTCGCTGGCAGTCAGGTAGAAATCCCCGGACGGCGGGAACAACTGGATGCGGCTGCCGACGTCGAAATGATGATGCAGGTGGCTGGACACCCGCCCGCCCGGCTCGCGCTTGACGCTGATACGGTATTGACCATTGTCCGCCAGGGCTGACAATGAGTAGTTGCGGCGTACTTCCTCGCCATCGAGCATGAGCTTCATGCCGATGTACTGGCCCGGCTCGGCCACCAGGATCGGGCCCTTGTCCGCCGGTTCAAAGTAAAACGAAGTGATCTCCGAGCTTTCCTGCACCTTGGCCGTCAGGATGAATTCACGCTCGCCACGCCAGCCGCCCGGCGCCTCGGCCTTCTTGTCGTACATGCCAGCTTCGGCGCCGATCAAGATATCGGCCAACTGGTTGTAGGCTGCGCCCCACGCCGCAATCACTTCGGGTGTGGCGATCTCCGCGCCCAGCACTTCGGCGATTGCTCGCAGCAGGCACGAACCGACAATCGGGTAATGTTCCGGCAGGATCTGCAGGGCAACGTGCTTGTTGACGATCTTCGCCACCAGGTCGCCCAATTGATCGAGTTGGTCAATGTGCCGCGCATACATCAACACCCCGTTGGCCAAGGCCCGCGGTTGATCGCCACTGGCCTGGTGAGCCTGGTTGAACAACGGGCGTACCTGCGGGTATTCGGACAGCATCATGCGATAGAAGTGAGTGATCAGCGCCTCACCACCACTTTCAAGCAACGGAACGGTGGAGCGAATGATGGCGCGTTCTTCTCGACTGAGCATAAGGTGACTCCTGGCGTATGACCGATAACAGTTAGGTAAGCCTTATCAGT
Source organism: Pseudomonas sp. NFACC16-2 (assembly GCF_900119205.1). Taxonomy (NCBI): domain Bacteria; kingdom Pseudomonadati; phylum Pseudomonadota; class Gammaproteobacteria; order Pseudomonadales; family Pseudomonadaceae; genus Pseudomonas; species Pseudomonas sp. NFACC16-2. The sequence continues at coordinate 8,102 of NZ_FPIX01000013.1, forward strand.
TTCCATGCCATTAATTTTTTTATTTAATATCAGCAAGTTACACATGGAGTAGTCATATCGACACGGTTCGCCTTATAGTCGTTAAGACTACATGGAGTCATTATGACCGCAACCGCCCTGCTGACCTCCCTGCTGCCACTGGTGGCCGATCTGTCCCGCGAACTGCCTGAAGGCGAACGTTATCGGCGCCTGCTCGGCACCTTGCGAACCCTGCTGCCCTGCGATGCGGCGGCGTTGTTGCGCCTGGACGGCGACTGCCTGGTGCCGCTGGCCGTGGATGGCCTGAGCACCGATACGCTGGGCCGGCGATTCCGGGTCAGCGAACACCCGCGCTTCGAAGCACTGCTGGCCAACCCACAGCCCACCCGATTCGCCGCCGACAGCGGCCTGCCCGATCCCTATGACGGACTGGTCGAGGGGCTCGCCGAGCATCTGGAGGTTCACGACTGCATGGGCTGCCCGCTGTTCGTCGACGAGCGGCCCTGGGGCCTGCTGACCCTGGATTCGCTGGATCCGGAGCGCTTCGAGCCCATCGACCTGAGTGCCCTGCAAGCCTTCGCCAGCCTCGCCGCCGCCACGGTCAGCGCCGCCGAGCGCATCGAGCGCCTGGCCCTGAAGGCCGAGGACGAGCACCGCCGCGCTGAGGTCTATCGCCAGGCCAGCGGCCAGCAACCTCGCGACTTGGTCGGCCAGAGCAAGGCTCACAAACGCCTGGTGGAAGAGATCGCGCTGGTGGGCAGCAGCGACCTGACGGTATTGATCACCGGCGAAACCGGCGTGGGCAAGGAACTGGTCGCCCAGGCCATCCATGCCGCGTCAAAACGTGCCGAGCAGCCACTCATCAGTCTCAATTGCGCCGCCCTGCCCGATACCCTGGTGGAAAGTGAACTCTTCGGCCATGTACGAGGCGCCTTCACCGGGGCCACGAACGACCGGCGCGGCAAGTTCGAACTGGCCGACGGCGGCACCTTGTTTCTCGACGAAGTGGGCGAGTTGTCCCTGGCCGTCCAGGCCAAGTTGTTGCGGGTGCTGCAAAGCGGCCAACTGCAACGCCTGGGCTCGGACAAGGAACACCGGGTCGATGTGCGCCTGATCGCGGCCACCAATCGCGACTTGGCCGAAGAAGTGCGCAACGGCCGTTATCGGGCCGACTTCTACCATCGCTTGAGTGTGTACCCGCTGCAGGTGCCGGCGCTGCGCGATCGCGGACGTGACGTGCTGCTGCTCAGCGGTTTTTTCCTGGAGCACAACCGTTCGCGCATGGGCCTGGGCAGCCTGCGCCTGACCGGCGACGCCCAGGCCGCGCTGCTGGCCTACGACTGGCCAGGCAATGTGCGCGAACTGGAGCACCTGATCGGCCGCAGCGCCTTGAAGGCCTTGGGCCGGTGCACGACGCGCCCGAAAATCCTCAGCCTCAGCGCCCAGGACCTGGATTTGCCCCAGGCGCCTGAGGACAACCCCACGCCTTCGTCCATCAGCCCGGCGCCGACCGCGCAGGACGTAACGGGGGACTTGCGCGAAGCGGTGGACGAGTTCCAGCGCACGCTGATCGCTGCCTGCCTGGAGCGTCACCAACACAACTGGGCCAGCGCCGCCCGGGAGCTCGGGCTGGACCGGGCGAACCTGGGGCGGATGGCCCGGCGGTTGGGACTGAAATAATCCCGTCTGTTGCTGCCGACCGCTGTTGTGGCGAGGGGATTTATCCCCGCTGGGTTGCGAAGCAGCCCTGAAACCTCTCGCCTCGGAGTGCCAGACTAAATGCGTTTAACCTTTCTGAGGGGGTTGCTACGCAACCCAGCGGGGATAAATCCCCTCGCCACAAATAAATCCCCTTGCCAGAGATAAATCCATTCACCACAAGGTGTACTCACAGGTCATTGACTTGAAATTGACTGTCGGCGGCTTTCGCCCTAAAGCCTGCCCCCGACAAGTCGATAACCCAATATCAAAAGCTGTTTTGGTGAGCGGTATGCTCGCCCCACCTTTTTCCACAGAAGGTTTTTATGTCTTCCAACAAAGCCCGCGCAGATTCACTTTCGCTTCTGCTGTTTACCTTGCGCAGCGGCAAGCTGATGGCAATCAACCTGCTCAAGGTCAGCGAAATCATTCCCTGCCCACCATTGACCAAGCTGCCGGAGTCGCATCCGCACGTCAAAGGCATCGCCACCCTGCGCGGGACATCGTTGTCGGTGATCGACCTGAGCCGCGCCATTGGCGAGCGACCGCTGGAAGACCCGGATGGTGGCTGCCTGATCGTCACTGACGTCAGCCGCTCCAAACAGGGTTTGCATGTGCAGGCCGTGAGCAAGATCGTGCATTGCCTGACCACCGATATCAAACCACCGCCCTACGGCTCCGGCGGTGTGCGTTCGTTCATCACCGGCGTGACCTCGGTGGACGGCACGCTGGTGCAGGTGCTGGACATCGAAAAGGTCATCCACGGCATCGCGCCAGCGCAGATCGAAACCGCGCCGACCGAACTGAGCATGGAAGACGCCGAGGTGCTGGGCAACGCACGGATCCTGGTGGTCGATGACAGCCAGGTCGCGCTGCAGCAATCGGTGCACACCCTGCGCAACCTGGGCCTGCAATGCCACACGGCCCGCAGCGCCAAGGAAGCCATCGAGTGCCTGCTGGACCTGCAAGGCACCGAGCAACAGATCAACCTGATCGTCTCCGACATCGAAATGTCGGAAATGGACGGCTACGCCCTCACCCGCACCCTGCGCGAAACCCCGGACTTCGCCCACCTCTACGTGTTGCTGCACACCTCGCTGGACAGCGCCATGAACAGCGAAAAAGCCCGGCTGGCGGGTGCCAACGGCGTGCTCACCAAGTTCTCTTCACCGGAACTGACCAAGTGCCTGATCACGGCGGCCAAGGCCGTTGCCGAGCAAGGTCACTGAGTCATCTCGGTTGCTCGCTTCTGTGTTCCAGCGCGGGAGCGATCACCGTCTGACAACCTCAGGCATACTCTTGTCCTGGCTTCCCGGAACAAGGCTCCCTGATGAAAATCCGTCTGTTGATTCTCCTTGGTCTCACCGTCCTGGCCTCCCAGGCTCATGCCTCCAGCCCGGACGCCTGGGCCACCCACGATAAAGCCGTGCTGGCCAGTTGCATCAAGGCCAGCAGCTTGAAGAGCGCTGAGCCGGTGGGTAGCGCCGCGCAATTCGACGACCGGGTCGGCTACACCGCGCTATTGCTGCAAGGCCAATATCCGCAGGAACACATGAAAGGGGCGATCGGCACCGAGTTGTGCCTCTACCGCAAAAAAACCAAAACCGCCTACGTGACCGAGTGGGACTCGATCCACCCTGCCGCTACCGACCGGTGAGTGGCGCATAACTTGCTTCGCACGGTCCATCACGGCGTTTTTCTGTCGCCGTCCCCAGCCTCCTGCGACCGGGCGCTCAATGAACACAACGTTTTCCTGTGTAGGGTGCGGCAAATGCTGCACCGATCACCACGTCCCCCTGACCCTCGACGAGGCCCGGATGTGGGCGGACGACGGCGGCCAGGTGATTGTCCTGGTGGAAGCCTTCCTGCCCAATGGCCTCGGCCTGCCGGCAGGGCAACGCGAGCATGCCGAGCGCCGCTCGGCGGTGGTCCGTAGCGGCACGAGCGACGCGCTGGTGGCGATCACGTTCGCCGCTTATAACGTGGGTCGTTGCCATAATCTGGACGACGAAAACCTGTGCCGCATCTATGAGCGCAGACCCTTGGTGTGCCGCATCTATCCCATGGAAATCAACCCACACATCCCGCTCAATCCCGCCGCCAAGGATTGCCCACCGGAGTCGTGGGAAACGGGGCCGCAGTTGATACTTGGCGGTGAATTGGTGGACCAGGAACTGGCCCGGTTGATCGAGCGTTCACGCCAGGCCGATCGTGAGGAAATCGCGATCAAGGAACGCATCTGCATGTCCCTGGGTATCCACACGACGGCGTTGAAGGGCGACGGATTCACGGCCTACCTGCCGAACATGGCTGCGTTTGCCGCTGCCATCGATCAAGCCCGCTCTCAGCCGTTGGACCAAGCGGCTGGCGAGTGGCAGTTCCACCTGTCCGGCGAGGACGTGGCCAACCAGGTCTCGACCAGCGGCGCGCGGGTGGTCACTGAAGCACCGGTCACCTACGCGTTCATTTCCCTGCGAGCCGCCTGAGTCTGTAAAGATCCCCCAGAGGACTGGCGGCGCTGCGATTACACCCTCCCCTCTCGCCTAACCCGCGCCAGGAATGTTAGCGTGCTTGGTATTCCCTGCAGATGAGCCTTGCACGATGAAAAAAACCGTACTTGCCTTCAGCCGTATCACGCCCCCCATGATCGAACGCCTGCGCCAGGACTTCGACGTGATCGTCCCCACGCCGTCGAACGGCGACATCAACGCACAGTTCAACGAAGCCCTGCCCCACGCCCACGGGCTGATCGGGGTCGGTCGCAAACTCGGCCGCGAGCAATTGCAGGGCGCCACGAACCTGCAAGTGGTCTCCAGCATATCGGTGGGCTACGACAACTATGACCTGGCCTACTTCAATGAACGCGGGATCATGCTCACCAACACCCCCGACGTACTCACCGAAAGTACCGCCGACCTGGCCTTCGCCCTGCTGATGAGCAGCGCCCGGCGCGTGGCCGAACTGGACGCCTGGACCAAGGCTGGCCAATGGCAGGCGACAGTCGGCCCGCAACTGTTCGGCAGCGATGTACATGGCAAGACCCTGGGTATCGTCGGCATGGGCAATATCGGCGCGGCCATTGCCCGGCGTGGCCGACTTGGATTCAACATGCCAATCCTCTACAGCGGCAACAGCCGCAAGACTGAACTGGAAAACCAACTGGGCGCACAATTTCGCGAATTGGATCAGTTGCTGGCCGAAGCGGACTTCGTCTGTCTCGTCGTGCCATTGAGCGAAAAGACCCGCCACCTGATCGGTCAGCGTGAACTGGGCCTGATGAAACCGAACGCCATCCTGGTCAACATTTCCCGGGGCCCTGTGGTAGATGAACCAGCGTTGATCGAAGCGTTGCAGAACAACCGCATCCGCGGTGCCGGGCTGGATGTCTACGAGAAAGAACCGCTGGCCGAATCACCGCTGTTCCAGCTGAAAAACGCCGTGACCTTGCCCCACATTGGCTCGGCGACTCACGAAACCCGTGAGGCCATGGCCAATCTGGCTGTGGATAACTTGCGCAGTGCCTTGTTGGGCGAGCGACCGCAGAACCTGGTCAACCCGCAGGTCTGGAAATAAACTTTCCGCAAAAGCCCCCCCGGGGAAACACCGTGGCGAGGGGATTTATCCCCGTTGGGCTGCGCAGCAGCCCTGATCCGGCTGATGTGGTCGACCTGACTCACCGAGCTGTCAGGGTTTGGGGCTGCTCCGCAGCCCAGCGGGGATAAATCCCCTCGCCACAGCAAGCTCCCTCGCCACGGAGTTATCGCCAGGCGTTCTGTCTCAGCGGGCACCCAGCGCGACATTCGTCGCCACCGGCCGCGGCTTGCGGAACACCAGCACGTTCCCCAGCATCACCAGCACCAACCCGACCAGCGCCGGTGCGGTCCACTGATACCCTTCGGCAAACGCCGAGACATTCAACGCCACCACCGGAAACAGCACCGTGCAGTACGCCGCTCGCTCCGGCCCCATGCGTCCCACCAGCGTCAGATAGGCCGTAAAGCCAATCACCGAACCTGGGATCACCAAGTACAACAGCGAGCCGATGTAGCGTGTGCTCCATTCCATGTCGAACGGGATGCCTTTGAACGCACACCACACCGCCAGCATCGCCGCGCCATAGGCCATGCCCCAGGCGTTGGTGGTCAACGGCTTGAGGCCCGCCTTCTGTTGCAGGCTCGACAGCATGTTGCCTGCCGAGAAACACAAGGTGCCCAGCAACGCCAGCGCCAAGCCAAGCAAGGTTTGCGGGCTTGCGCTATGGCCGGCCAGTTCCGGCCAGAAGAGCAGCGCCAGTCCCAGCAGCCCCAGGGCGCCCCCCAACAGCACGTTACGGGCAATCCGCTGACCGAAGAACACGCGGGCATTGAGGGCGTTCCAGAGCGTGGCGGTGGAAAACACCACAGCGACCAACCCGCTGGGAATCCACTGGCTGGCAGTCAGGAAGCACATGAAATTAATGCAGAACAGACACAGGCCCTGGGCAACGCAAATCAAATGACCGCGTCGATTCATCACCTGCAAGCGCCGGCTGAGCAAAAGCATCGCAAACAGGATCAGGGCCGCAAGGCCGAAGCGATAGACAATCGACACGGGAATGGCGACGACGCCCAACTGCAATTTCAGGGCAATCCAGGTGGTGCCCCAGATGAGCACGGTAAGCAGGTACAACGAGAGGTTCATGGTGACGGCTCCTGACAATGACGCTCAGTGTCCCGCTGCCATTGACCCGGCGCTTGCGTAAACTTGCGGTTTTGTCGGCTGACAGGCTGGCACGGATCGGCCGACGGAGTAGGATGCAAGCGTTGGAGAACCGATCATGTCCACACTGCAAACCCTACAAGTCTTTCAAGCCCTCAACAGCTCGCCCAATGCTCGCCTGGAGCACAGCGCCGAGCTCGGGGACGGCATGGCGGCCGCTTTGTGGAGCAACCACCACGACGCCCGGGACTACGAGGCGCCAACGCACCATACGCTGTCGTGCTACATCGCTGGCGGCACCGGTACGTTTCGCCGCGAGCGGCCCGACACCACGGGGGCACCGGACAAACTCTGCATCCTGCCGGCCGGGCATGAATCAGCCTGGATCATCAACGGCGACATTCGCCTCGCCCACCTGTATTTCAGTGCTGAACAATTTGCCCTTGGTTGCGTCACACTGCTGGACCGCGAGCCCCGGCAGGTGCAACTGCACGAAGAAACCTTCCTCGACGACCCGCGACAGGCACAGCGTTTTCGCCAGTTGATCGCGCTGAACTGGGACGAACCCGGTGAACGCCTGCTGACCACCAGCCTGGCCCATGACTTGCTCAATCACCTGCTGCTCAGCCAGGTGGGCCAACGCCAGGGACTTCGCCTCAAAGGCGGCCTGGCCGCTCATCAGCGGCGGTTGCTGGTGGATTACGTCGACAGCCACTTGGCCGAGGCCATCAGCCTCGGCCAATTGGCGGCGTTGTGTGCGTTGTCCGAATACCACTTCGCGCGGATGTTCCGCGAAAGCTTCGGGCTGCCTCCTCATCAATATGTGCTGGCCAGACGCTTGACCTGCGCGCGGCATTTGCTGCGCACCACCTCACAACCACTGGGCGAGGTGGCGCTGGCTTGCGGATTTGCCAGCGCCAGCCACTTCACCAATCGTTTTCGCCAAGCCTTGGGCGCGACGCCTGGGGAGTATCGGCAGGCGTTCTTGCGCTAGCGCCGGCTATTGCCATCGCGAGCAGGCTCGCTCCCACAGGAGAGCGTGATCAATGCAGACGCGCAAACCAAACCAATAAAACAAAACAGGCCTGCGATTGCAGGCCTGTTTTTCAGTAAGTGAAGTGAACGAGGTTTCAGCCGTGAAGCGCGGCGCGTTCGTTTTCCAGGAATTCCTCTTCCAGCATCGCATCGGCCAAGGCTACGGATTCACCCGGCTTCTCTACGACGGCGCGCTTGCCGCGCAGTTTGCCGAACAAATGCTCCAGGGCATTTTCAAGTTTGGTGGCCGCCCCTTCGATCGCCAGTTCCAGCGATTCGGCCTTGTGTGTCACGGAAATCGGCTGATGGCCCTTCGGCCGTGCTTCAAGCTGGCAACGCAGGTCATGGGGACCCGGCTTGTCGCCGTTCTCGTCCCGCAAATGAACCTCGACCCGTGTCAGGTCCTCTTCATAACGTTCGAGCGTGCTTTCGATGGTTGTACGTACCCACTCCTCCAGTCGGATGCTGCTTTGAATATGGTTATCGCTATTGACTTGGATTTGCATAGTTCATCCCTTATTTCAGCTAGCTCGCCGGGGGCCGTCGACGTTGATGCAACGGCCCCTTGAATACAGAGTCGGGCTGGCGGAAGAACAATTCAACCCCTAAAAAAAGATAAATATTCATACGCAAATAAAGCCAGACAACAGGCAAAAGCGCTGTTAATGTCGGGAGTTGCCCCTGCCCTGCCTACCCACCGTAAATCGCCTTCCCACCTGCACCGTCAACGAACATCCGCGCGTTATTGCCCCGAAACGGGCAGCGACCACAGCCGCATTCCAGAGCGTTCGGCGCCCAGGCTCCGTGATCATTGTCCGACGGTTTTTCCGGCATGCCACTTGCTAACACCCTGTAGGAGCTGCCGCAGGCTGCGATCTTTTGATCCGCAGACCTGCCCAGCCCCGGAAATCTGGAGATGTACACGATCATGGAATGGCCGGTGGTCCGGTGTTGCGAACTAATCCCGATCATGGCCGGTCAACAACTGCACGTTCAATCAGGCGGTGACGCATCATGGACAACCCTTTTCAGATCATTACCGACGCCTTTGCGCCGCATTATCAAATAAACCTGAGCATTCAGGGCCTGGACGGCAGCATCATGCTGACCCTGTCCAAGAGCGGGCGCATCGTCGCCAAACGCATGATCAGCGCCCTGCAGCGCAACGACCCGGAGCGCCTCAAGCGCCTGGTACAAAGCATCCAGTTCGGCATCGCCATTGAGCAGGGCCACAGCGCCGTGGCCATCCTCGAAGCCATGACCGGCGGTGACAGCATCAAGCTGCCACCACCGCACACACAGGGACCGGCGCCCTCTGCCGCCGGGATCTAGATTTCTCCTTTTTCCACCTCGGCATGCTCGCTGGGACCCGCGCCGACCTTGCGGTGCGGGTGCTCGATCTTCACCGAGGGGAACTGCGACGAAGCGTAGCGCACCACCAGGATCGAAAACGCCAGCAGCAGAATGCCACCACACAAGTAGATGATCCCCAGGTCTGGCGGGCTGTGATGGGAAACGTTGGAAATCAGCAGCCGCGTCAGCGCCGTGATCGCCACGTAGATCAGAAACCGCACCGGCATGTGGTTGGTCTTGAAGTAGATCCCGACCATCGCCCCCAATTCCAGGTAGATGAACAGCAGCAGGATGTCATCGATCTTGATGTGTCCTGCTTCGATCATCTGCAAGAATTCCATCACCGCCGCCCACGCGGTCACCGCACCAATGGCGAACAGGGCCAGGTAATGGAAGGTCTCGACGAACAGGTTCCCCAGGGACTCGGCCAGTTGATGGACGTTCTGGCGCAGGGTCTCGGCCCAGTTGATTTTCACGATGTAGTTTCCTTAGGTCGGCTCGACCGGATGATGCGGGTTGGACGTGACGGTTGTTCTGCATGCAGAAAAAAGGCCAGCGCCTCAGAGTGAGATAGCGATAGGCCGGTATCCGGCACTTTTGTGACATTCATTCGGACTTATCGCCAACAAGTTCCGCTCCTTACACAAGCTTTGCCCTCACATGCCGAAACCGGTCTACATTAAAAAGCCACTATCCAAAGCAACAGGATTCGCTTATCCTTTTGCCTGTATATAAATACAGTAGTCACAAAGACAACTAATGTGAAGGCATGTGAGGTGGTGAATGGCCGTCGAAGTGGTATACCGCAGCAGCCGAGATCTGGAGCGCTTGTTCATGGATAAAGCCGAAGCTGACCGTCATGACAAAATGCTGGAACTCGCCGAATTGCTGGCAGAAGTGTTGCAAAAAGCCGTTCCATCGCTGAGCGAGCAACAGGTCGAGGAAGCCGGGATCTACATGGCGAAGAATCGTGATGTGTTCGCCAAGGCGTTCAAGAGCCAGCCGGACGCCTTGTCCGAACTGCTCAATCCGTCGAACGAATAACTGAAAAGGTCGCAGCCTTCGGCAGCTCCCACATGGACTACACCGTGCGGGAGCTGCCGAAGGCTGCGATCTTTCTAGTAATAACGGCGCGGATCCGAATCGATCAGGCTCGCCAGCTTGGTCAGGGCGAAACGCAGTTCGTCCTGGCTGGTGGGGGACATCAACACCAGCCGTACACAGCGAGTGGTCCCTGAGCGCTCAGCCTGGAACTGGGTGCCGCTGAGCACCAATACGCCGTTGGCCCGGGCGAGCATGGTGAACTCATCGCTGGTCCATGGCTCCGGCAGCGTCAACCAGACGTGATAGGAATAGGGCTGGGTCTTGAGCTCGAAGTTGGCAAAGATTTCCCGGGCGATCGCTTGTCGCCCCGCCGCCTCGTTGCGCTGGATGCGAATCAGTTTCTTGTCCAGTCCTTCGGTAATCACATTGCTGGCCAACTGCGCGGTCAATGGCGACGGCATCCAGACGCTGCTGCGCACCATCGAGGTCAGGCGCGACAGCAGTTTCGGCGGGCTGTAGATATAACCGACGCGAAGCGCCGGCATGACCGATTTGGACAGGCTGGTCAGGTACACCGAACGGTCCGGCGCAAAGGCCGACAGTGGCTTGATCGACGGATCGGTGGCCAGGAAGCCATAGATATCATCGTCCAGGATGATGAAGTCGAATTCCTCGGCAAGCGCGGCGATCTGGGCCCGACGCTTCTGCGACATGATCGCCGCCGTCGGATTCTGGCAGGTCGCCACGCAGACCAGCATCGCCGGCTTCTCTCGCAGGCACAGTTCGCGCAACGCTTCGGGAATGATGCCTTCGTCATCCATTGGCACGCCACGCAAGCGACGCTCAAGACCGTGGGCCAGGGAAATGATGCCCGGGTAGCAAAGCGCTTCGCAGAGCACCAGGTCACCGGCGTTGGTCAGGGCGCTCATCGCCACCATCAAGCCATGCTGGGCCCCTGCCGTAATCACCACTTGCTGCCATTGTGCGTCGGGCAATGAATGACGCAACCATTGCGCCCCCGCCTCGCGATGCGCCGGGTGACCGCCATCCGGCGCGTAATCCAGTGCGCGAGCGAAATCGGTGCTCTTGGCCATGCCCACCAGGGCGCCACGCAACCAATACTCCAGGGTTTCGCTGTAGGGTTTGATGATCGAAAGATCGAGCAGTTCGGATTGCCCCAGGTTCAGTGGCGCGGCGGCACTGTTGCTGGCTGGCAGCTCCAGCTGCTTCTGGTTGAGCACGTAGGTGCCACGCCCCACCTCCCCCTGCACCAACCGACGCCGATGGGCCTCGCTATAGGCTCGACTGATGGTGCCCGGCGTGACATTCAAGGTGGTGGCCAGCTCCCGCAAGGTCGGCAGGCGATCGCCCTCGTTCAGCACGCCGTTGTTGATATCGCGCGCCAACGCATCGGCAATCGACAAATACATCGGTTGGCTGAACTCGCTTAGCTGGGGAACCCACATGAATGATCACTGCCCATCGTAGAAATGATGAATATCCGAGCATATCACATGGAGGTTAGGCAACTAATAATTCGACACAATCGACACATTGAATCGATTGATACGATTATTGAATCGTTTTTCGATGCGATGTGAAGAAAATTTTATTAGGAATAATATTATTTAAAATCAAATAGTTAATTAATAAAAGTCGCAAAAACAGCCCGTCATGGCAGAAAAATATCTCGTAACAATCCCGCCCCCTATTGAATCAACTCAATTCATTCAAATACACTGATCCCGAATCGAAGCAATCGACTCAATCATTCACTGCGCGCTCCTGTCGCGCCAAGTCGAGACATCATGGACACATTCAGAAAGGATCTATCTCTGTCGGCGATCATCGCGGGCTTCATCGCCGTGATCATTTCCTACGCAGGCCCACTCATCATCGTGTTCCAGGCAGCCAAGGAAGCGCACCTGCCCAATGACGTGGTGTCTTCATGGATCTGGGCCATTTCCATTGGCAGCGGGATTACCGGCCTGTTCCTGAGCTGGCGCCTGCGTGTTCCGGTCATTACCGCGTGGTCGACACCGGGCGCAGCGTTACTGGTGTCGATGCTGCCCACCGTGACCCTGCCCCAGGCCATCGGTGCCTATGTGGTGGCGTCGGTGATCATCGCGCTGGTCGGCCTGTCCGGTGCGTTCGACAAACTGATGAGCCGCCTGCCCAAGGCCATTGCCGCCGCCATGCTCGCCGGGATCCTGTTCCGCTTCGGCGCCGAGCTGTTCACGTCGATCAAACTGCAGCCGGCGCTGGTGTTGGCGATGATCGCGGCGTACCTGATCTTCAAGCGCTTTTCGCCACGCTACGCGATCCTGTCGGTGCTGATCGTCGGTTGCGCGGTGGCCGCCTCGTTCGGTGAACTCAACAGCACCTCGATCACCATCGCCGTGGCCCAACCGGTCTTCATCGCCCCTGAATGGAACTGGCATGCAATTATCAACATCGGCCTGCCACTGGCGCTGGTGACCTTGACCGGCCAGTACGTGCCAGGCATGGCAGTGTTGCGCACCTCGGGCTACAACACGCCAGCACGCTCGATCATTTCGGTCACCGCGATTGGCTCGATCCTGATGGCCCCGTTCGGTTCCCACGGTTTGAACCTGGCGGCCATTACCGCAGCGATCTGCACCGGCCGCGAAGCCCACGAAGACCGCGACAAACGCTACATGGCCGGGATCGCCTGCGGGGTGTTTTACATTCTGATGGGGACCTTTGGCGCCACCCTGGCCTCGGTGTTCTCCGCACTGCCGAAAGAATTGATCGCCTCCCTCGCCGGTCTCGCCTTGTTTGGCGCGATCAGTGCCGGGCTGACCGGCGCGATGGCTGACGAGAAACAACGCGAAGCGGCACTGATCACCTTCCTGGTAACGGCTTCGGGCATGAGTTTCCTCGGCCTGGCCGCCGCGTTCTGGGGCTTGATCTTCGGCCTCGTGGCGCACTTCGTGCTGACCTACACCCGCGAACGCAAAGCCGCCGTCATTGCCGAGGGCAGCCGACCATGACCACTCGTTACGACTTCATTGTGGTGGGTGGCGGCATCGCTGGCGTGTCTGCCGCTTATGAATTGGCAGCCCATGGCAGCGTCTGCCTGCTCGAACAGGAACAGCAACTGGCCTATCACACCACGGGGCGTTCAGCCGCGATCTCGATGGAAAGCTACGGCAACCAACAGATCCGCTCACTGACCTGCGCATCCCGGCGCTTTTTCGAGAACCCGCCCGAGGGCCTGGCCGAGCATCCGCTATGGTCGCCCCGGGGCGCGCTGATCGTGGCCCAGGCGGCACGGGTGGACAAACTCAAAGCGCGTTTCAGCGCCGTCCTGGGGCAAGTGCCCACGGCCGAGCTGCTCGACGACAAGCAAGTGCAGGAGCTGGTCCCCTACCTCGCCGAAGGCGCCTGGAGCGCCGGGATCTACGAGCCCAGCGCCTTCGATCTGGATGTGCATGGCATCCACGGCGCCTACCTCGGTGGGCTGCGGGCCCGCGGTGGCGTGATCAAGCGCGAGGCCGAAGTGCTGCGTGGCGAATATCGCGACGGGCACTGGCGCTTGCACACCCAGGACGGCCAGCAATTGCAAGCAGCCATTGTGGTCAACGCCGCCGGTGCCTGGGCCGATGAATTCGCCGAGCGCTGCGGCGTGCCCAAGGTCGGTGTCCGACCATTGCGGCGCACCGTACTGGCGGTCGATCCACAGTGCGACGTGCACCACACACCCTACCTGGGCACAGTCGACGAGGACATTTTCATCAAGCCTGAAGCCGGGCGGCTGATCGTCTCCCCCTGCGATGAAAGCCCTTCGTTGCCCTGCGACGCACTGCCGGAAGAGCTTGACCTGGCCATCACCATGGATCGTCTGCAAAACACCACGCGCCTGCGTCCGCGCTCGATCATCAACAAATGGGCGGGCCTGCGAACCTTCGTCGCCGACCGCTCGCCGGTGCTCGGCCAGGACCCACAGCAAGAGCGTTTTATCTGGCTCGCCGCCCTCGGTGGCTACGGCATCCAGGCTGCGCCCGCCATTGCACGCCTGTGCAGCCATGCGGCGCTGGGCATCGCCATGCCGGACGACCTGGCGGCGCTGCAGCTCAACTATCAGCATTTTTCCCCGGCCCGTTGCCGCGACGATGAATTTTCCAGCCAGGCCGTCAAGCAGGTTGCCGATTTGCACTAACCCCCATCCCACTTAACAAGGAACGTCACGATGCAAACCACCGCTCAAATCCAGCCCGCCGCCAAACCCTTCCTGGGCGAAGAGAACGTCATTTTCACCGACAAGGCGCCATTGCCGCTGGGTACCTATTCCCAGGGCATCAAGGTCAGCCACGGGCAGACCATCTACCTGTCGGCACAGACCCCGGTCTCGGCGCTGAACAACGAAGTGCTGGCCAAGGATTTCGAAGGCCAACTGCGCCAGACCCTCGACAACCTGGCGCAAATGGCCGAAGCGGCCGGTGGCACCCTGGCGAACGTGGTCAAGGTCACGGCGTTCATCACTGACTTGAGTGAGTTCCCGACCCTCAACCGCGTCATGGAAGAGTACTTCACCAAGCCCTACCCGGCCCGCACCACCGCGGGCGCCAGTGCACTGGCACGCAACACCCTGGTTGCCATCGACGCCATCATGGTGATCTGAAACACCTTCTGTCAGCGGAGTGCCCGTCGGTCTGGTGAGCTGGACCGACGTTGGCAAGGAAAGCACCAGCACAGCGTACTTTCAGAGGGTGACATGAAAAATTCGTACAGAGAGTATGTATTGCAGTGCCTGGTTTGCGATCGAAGCTACCAGCCCCATGAGGTCAGCTATTACTGCCCTCATTGCAAAGTCGATGGTGCCCTGGACGCGCTTTACGATTACCCGGCACTCAAGCGCGAATGGTCCCGGGACAGCCTGGCCCATGACCACGCCCGTGGCATGTGGCGCTATGACCGCTTGATGCCGTTGAGCTCGACGCAGTTCATTCCACCGTTACTGGTGGGCAACACGCCGCTGTACTCGCGCCCGGAATTGCTCGGCAAGGGCGCCCGGATCAAAGTCTTCGTAAAAGACGAATCGCGGCAACCGACCGGGTCGTTGAAGGATCGCGCCAGCGCCCTGGCGGTGGCCCACGCCATGCAATCCGGTGCCCGCACCGTGGCAGTGGCCAGCACCGGCAATGCCGCTTCGGCATTGGCCGGGATGAGCGCCAGCCTGGGCTTGCACAACGTCATTTACCTGCCCAAGAGCGCGCCCCGCGAAAAACTCGCGCAGATGCAGGGCTACGGCGCCGAGATCGTGCTGGTCGACGGGCAATATGACGAAGCCTTCGAACAATGCCTCAACGCCTGCCAAGAGCACGGCTGGTACAACCGCACCACCGGGATCAACTCGTACATGAGCGAAGGCAAGAAAACCGTCGCCTTCGAGATGTGCGAACAACTCAACTGGCAAGTGCCGGACCTGGTGTTCGTGCCCGTCGGCAACGGCTGCATCCTGGGCTCGGTCTACAAAGGCTTTTTCGACTTGCTGCAATTGGGCTGGATCGAACGCATCCCACGCCTGATCGGCGTGCAGGCCGAGCACAGCAACTTCATGTACCGCGCCTGGCGCAACGACCGCTCGATGCAGCAAACCGAGCGCCGCCCCCCCACCAGCCTGGCCAGCAGCATCAATGTGGCGCTGCCGCGCGATCGCCTCAAGGCCATGCGTGCGGTCACCGCCAGCGGCGGTGAGTTCATCTGTGTCAGCGATCCGAGCATTGTCGCCGCCGCCTCGAGATTGGCCGCCAGCACCGGCGTGTTTCCAGAAGCCGGCGCCGCCAGTGCCTTCGCCGGTCTGCTCAAGTACGCCGAAACACACCCCGACACACCGCAAACCGCCGTGATCCTGATCACCGGCAGCGGCTTGAAAGACACCTCAATTTTTCTATCCGACTCGACCAAAAGCCAGCCACGGGTGTTGCCGCATCACGTGACCGCGCCGCTGGCCGAGGCGCTTATCTAGGGAATCGCACCATGAGCCTGCAAAATTTCGACCCCACCCTTGCCCGCCTGATCGACCGCGAGCGCAACCGCCAGGAAACCCATCTGGAGCTGATCGCTTCGGAAAACTATGTCAGCGAGGAAGTGCTCCAGGCCCAGGGTTCCGTGCTCACCAACAAATACGCCGAAGGCTATCCGGGCAGGCGTTACTACGGCGGCTGCAAGGTCGTCGATGAAATCGAGAACCTGGCCATCGAACGCGCTCGCAAGTTGTTCAACTGCGAATACGTCAACGTGCAGCCGCACTCCGGCTCCCAAGCCAACCAGGCGGTTTTCCTGGCGGTACTTGAACCCCGCGATACCATCTTGGGCATGTCCCTGGCCCATGGCGGCCACCTGACCCACGGCGCCTCGGTGAATTTTTCCGGCAAGATCTACCGGGCATTTTCCTATGGCCTGGACACGGAAACCGAAACCCTCGACTACGAAGAAATGGAAGCCCTGGCCAGGGAACACCGGCCGAAGATGATCATCGCCGGGGCCTCAGCCTATTCGCGGACCATCGACTTCCAGCGCTTTCGCAAGATCTGCGATGAAATCGGTGCCTACCTGATGGTGGACATGGCGCACTACGCCGGCTTGATCGCCGCGGGCGTCTATCCGTCGCCGGTTGGCATCGCCGACTTCATCACCTCCACCACCCACAAGACCCTGCGCGGCCCGCGCGGCGGCCTGATTCTGGCCAAGGCGCAATATGGTGCCCTGCTCGACAAGACGATTTTCCCGGTGTACCAGGGCGGCCCGCTGATGCACGTCATCGCCGCCAAGGCCGTGGCGTTCAACGAAGCCTTGGGCGACGGGTTCAAGCATTACCAGCAGCGGGTGATCGACAACGCCCGCGTCATGGCCGACGTCCTGACCCGACGCGGCTTGCGGGTGGTGTCCGGTGGTACCGATTGCCACATGTTCCTGCTCGATCTGCGCTCGATGAACATCACCGGCAAAGACGCCGAAGCGTTGCTGGAAAGCGCCCATATCACCTTGAACAAAAACGCGATCCCCAACGATCCGCAGAAACCGGCCATCACCAGCGGCATTCGCATCGGCACGCCGGCGCTGACCACCCGTGGCTTTGGTGAAGCGGAATGTGCCGAAGTCGCGAACTTGATCGCCGACCTGCTGGAACAGCCGGACAACGCAGCACGCCTGGACAACACCCGGCGTCGAGTGATGCATTTGTGCGAATGCTTTCCGGTGTATCTGTTGAGGTAAGCCAACACCCGTCGGTTAAGCGCAATGCAATAGAGGCGAGCACAAACCGTGGCGAGGGAGCTTGCTCGCGCTGGGCTGCGAAGCGGCCCCATTGGATCACCGCGACCGTTCAGGCAGACCGGGTCAGCCGGTTTTACGACGGCTGCGCCGCCGAGCGGGAGCAAGCTCCCTCGCCACAGGGGTGGTGTTTTGTTTGGCGGGAATAGTCAGTCTGTGAGCACCAGAAAAACCTGTGAGAGCTCGCTCCCACAATTGGCCTTTCAGCGGTACAACAAACGCTCCGCCAGCTCATCGGCCACTCGCGCCGGTGAGCGCTTCTCCGCCTGGGCGTGGGCAAAGACCTCCGTGAGCCGGGCACCGATCTTCGACAAATGCGCGGTGATCGTCGACAGCTCTTCACCGCGATGTTTCAGGGCGACGTAGATCAGGCCACCCGAGTTGATCACATAGTCCGGCGCATAGAGGATCCCACGTCTTTCCAACTGGTCGGCCACTTGCAGGTTGCTCAACTGGTTATGGGCCGAGCCGGCAACGGCCGAGCAGCGCAGTTGTGCCACGCTTTGGCTGTTGAGCACCCCACCCAGCCCGCAAGGAGCAAGGATGTCGCAGGGCGTGCTGAGCAGCGCGTCGTTGGCGATCGGATGGGCGCCCAGTTGCTCCATCGCCAATTGCACCTTGCCTGGGTCAATGTCGCTGACCAGCAGCTCGGCACCTGCGGCGTGCAGTTGCTCGGCCAGGGCATAACCGACGTTGCCCAGGCCCTGGATCGCCACCCGCAGGCTTTCGAGGTTATCGCTGCCCAGGCGGGCCATGGCGGTGGCACGAATACCGGCAAAAACCCCCATTGCCGCGTGGGGCGCAGGGTCTCCCGAGGCGGTGGTGCTGGTGACATGGCGAGTCTGCTGGGCGATGCAATCCATGTCGGCCACCGACGTGCCGCTGTCGATGGCCGTGATATAGCGACCGTCCAACTGCTCGATACAACGACCAAAGGCTTCGAACAACGCTGCCCGACTCTCGACATGGGCGGGGCGCATGATCACCGCCACCCCGCCACCCACGGGCAAGCCGGCCAGCGCCGCCTTGTAACTCATGCCTTGGGCCAGGCGTACTGCATCGACCACGGCACTTTCGTCGTCGGGGTAGGCAAGATAACGACAGCCCCCCAGGGCGGGCCCCGGACGACTGCAATGAATGGCAATCACCGCCTTCAACCCGGTTGCCGGGTCTACGCTTAGGTGCAGCGATTCAAGGCGGGAGCTTTGCATGAGAGCAAACATCGAAAGGCTCCCGAATCACTTTTGTTTGTTTCGCCAGTATAGGCGCGCAGTCGAAATTTGCTGGAGCACGCAGGAATAAGTCGCCACGGTGCTCAGTCTTTTTCGGCATAACCTGTCATAGCCTCTGTCCGAGACTGGACGAAAATCCACGGCAGGGCTAAAACGGGAGCGTAGCCCGGAGAGTTCGATGAAACCGCGCCAAGCCTTTTTTGATTGTCTGCACCGCTCCCCACCGGCGCTGTTCGAAGCGGCGCTGTGGATCGCTGCCGAACATGATCGCGAGGTCGACGTACCGGCCTTGCTGAAGGATTTCAAGGAGCTGCAACAGCGGGTCAGCCATGGCCTGCCGATGCTGCCTGTCAGCGAACTGGGCCAGCCCTTGCTGCGACGGCTCAATGACTTGGGCTTCGCCCAGGACGACTTCACGCCTCTGCGACCACGAGCAGCGTTGCTGGACAAAGTCCTGGCACGCAAACGCGGGCAGCCCCTGGCTCTCGGGCTGATTGCCCTGGAACTGGCCCGAGGCCTGGAAATTCCGATGGTCGGTGTCAATTTCCCCGGGCATTTCCTGTTGAAGGTACCCGGCGCTGATCACCTGCTCGATCCGTGCGGCGGTCGCCGGTTGTACCCCAATGACTGTCGGGAACTGCTACAGCGCCAATACGGCGCGAACATGCAGCTCAAGGCTGAACACCTGGTCAATGCCGAGCCGATGCAGATGCTGCAGCGCCTGTCGCGCAACCTGCGTCAACTGCATCTGGCGAACGACGATTACATCGCCGCCTTGATCGACGCCGAACGGGTACTGGAACTGGGCAACGCCAGCGCCGCCGACTACCTGGCCCGCGCCAGCCTGTACCAGCGACTCGATTGCCCCAACGCCGAACGCTTCGACCTGGAGCACGCCCTGATGCTCAGCGACGATCCGATCCAGCGAATCCGACTGACGGAGCGGCTGGGGCATCTGCCGCCGAATTCGGTGGTGCATTGAACCGGTGGACTTAGGCCCTATGACGGCCCCCTGTGGCGAGGGAGCTTGCTCCCGCTCGGTTGCGCAGCAACCGCCAAAAAGCTTGGGGACGCTTCGCGTCCCAGCGGGAGCAAGCTCCCTCGCCACAGGGGATCACCTGGTTTTCAGAACTGTGTGAAGCCCTCAGGGGGTATCCGGCTGATTCGCCGGGTGCGCCTGTTGGAACGCTGGATGCCCAGCCGCCAATGCCGCGACCCGACGAATCCGTGGATACGCCTGCAAAGACACATTGAACCGCTCAGCCGCGTACAACTGCGGGATCAGGTACACATCCGCCAACCCCGGCGCGGCACCGAAGCAATAGCCGTCGTCACCCATCAACTGCTCCACGGCCGCCAATCCCTGGCTGATCCAATGCCCGATCCACTCCGTCACCTGCGTTTCATCGTGGCCCCATTGTCGCAATTTGTTGAGCACGCTGACGTTGTGCAAGGGGTGAATATCGCAACCGATCAGCGCGGCGACGCCACGCTCATGGGCGCGCACCGTCAGGTCGGCGCTGAGCAGCGGCACCTGTGGATAACGTTCCTCCAGGTATTCGATGATGGCGGGCGATTGCACCAGCAGCGCGCCCTCATCGGTACGCAACGCCGGTACCCGGCCCTGGGGGTTGATCGCCAGATAGGCCGGCTGGCGATGCTCGCCCCCAGGCGCAGCGATCAAGTTGACGGGCAAGGCCTGGTAATCCAGCCCCTTGAGCGCCAACGCAATGCGCACCCGATAGGACGAGGTGGAGCGGTAGTAGGTGTAGAGTTCCATGCCCTGCCCCTCAACGCGCCGGCAGGATCTTGCCCCGGCACTCGCCGAAGCCGATGGACGCAAAACCCTCGCGGCGGCAACGGGCCCGCAAGATGATTTCGTCACCGTCCTCGAGGAATCGGCGCACTTCGCCAGACGCCAGTTCGATCGGTTTTTTACCGCCTTCGGTGATTTCCAGCAGACTGCCGAATTGATGGTTTTCAGGGCCCGACAAGGTGCCCGAGCCAAACAGGTCGCCGGCCTGCAACTGGCAACCGTTGACGCTGTGATGCGCGACCATTTGCGCCACGGTCCAGTACATGTACTGGGTGTTGCTCAGGGTCAGGCGCTGGGCCGGCAGGTTTTGCTCGCCCATGGCCTCGGTCAGCAACAGGACTTCCAGTTCGATGTCGAAGGCACCACCGGCCTGGTCACGCTTGTCCAGCAGATACGGCAGCGGTTGCGGATCGCCTTGCGGGCGTGCCGGTTGCGGACGACGGAACGGTTCCAGGGCTTCAGCCGTCACCACCCATGGCGAAATACTGGTCAGGAAACTCTTCGACAGAAACGGCCCCAGAGGCTGGTATTCCCAGGCCTGGATATCCCGGGCCGACCAATCGTTGAGCAGGCAGAACCCGCCAATGTGCTCGGCGGCATCGCCGATGGGGATCGGTTCGCCCAGGGCATTGCCCTTGCCGATCCAGATGCCCAGCTCCAGCTCATAGTCCAGCCGCGCACACGGGCCGAACGTCGGCTCGGTCTGGCCGGCCGGCAGGGTCTGGCCCTTGGGGCGGCGCACGTCGGTGCCGGACGGGCGGATGGTCGAGGCGCGACCGTGGTAACCGATGGGGACGTATTTGTAGTTGGGCAGCAACGGATTGTCGGGGCGGAACAGCTTGCCGACATTCTGCGCATGCTCGATACCGACGTAGAAGTCGGTGTAGTCGTTGATCCTGGCCGGCAGGTGCATCTGGCAGTCGGCCGCGAGGAGCAGCAGTTTCGCGCCCTGGGCTTGGACCTCGCCCCGCAGGGGGCTATCCTCGCGCAGCAGTTCCAGCAGTCGCTCACGCAGGGCAACCCGGGCGCCTCGGCCAAGGTCGAAAAACCCATTCAACTGGCCGTCGGCCATGGCTTCGACAGCTTGGCGTGCCGCGCCGTCAAACAAGCCCGCGTGCAGCGCCGCCTGCAGATCGAAAATCCGCTCGCCAATCGCCACGCCGCCGCGCAGGGCACCGCCATCGACACTGAAGATACCCAATGGCAGGTTCTGCAACGGGAAGTCCGCATGGCCGTTGGCACAGGCGACCCAGCTACGGGCAGGGGAAAGTTGAGTCATGGGTTATCTCCGGGTCGGGTCGAACGTGACAGGCAGCGAGGCCCAACATGCATCGTAGTCGGTTTGCAGTTGCGGGCAGTCCAGGGCGAAACGGCTTGGACGCAGCACCTGGCTGGTCTCGAACATGAACGCCATGGTGTTGTCGATTTTCACCGGCTGCAGTTCAGCGTTAATCGCCTTGGTACAGGTCTCGCCGTCCGGGCCATGAGCACTCATGCAGCTGTGCAAGGACGCGCCACCCGGCAGGAAACCTTCGGCCTTGGCATCGTAGGCACCCTGGATCAGGCCCATGAATTCGTTCATCAGGTTGCGGTGGAACCATGGTGGACGGAAGGTGTTCTCTGCCACCATCCAGCGTGGCGGGAAAATCACGAAATCGAGGTTGGCCAGGCCGTGGACACTGGTGGGCGAGGTCAACACGGTGAAAATCGACGGGTCCGGGTGATCGAAGCTGACCGTGCCGATGGTGTTGAAGCGGCGCAGATCATATTTATACGGCACGTTGTTGCCGTGCCAGGCCACCACGTCGAGGGGCGAATGATCCAGCTCGCAACCCCATAACTCACCGAGGAATTTCTGCACCAGCGAGGTGGGTTGCGCGAGGTTCTCGTAATGGGCGACCGGTGTCAGGAAGTCCCGTGGGTTCGCCAGGCCGTTGCTGCCGATGGGCCCCAGGTCCGGCAGGCGCAGCGGCGCGCCATGGTTTTCGGCGAGGTAGCCACGGGCCTGGGGGTCGAGCAGTTCAATGCGAAATTTCAGGCCCCGGGGCAGCACGACGATTTCCAGCGGTGCCAGCTCCAGCACACCCAACTCGGTGGTGATCCGCAGCCGTCCCAGTTGCGGCACGATCAACCATTCACCGTCGGCATTGAAAAATACCCGCTCCATGGAACGGTTGGCCCGGTACTGATAAAGGCTGACGCCGGCCGGTTTGTCCGCACCGGCATTAGCCGCCATGCACACCAGCCCGTCGATGAAATCGGTGGGCTCGGCGGGGATCTCCAGCGGGTTCCAACGCAGGCGATTGGGCGTGACCTCGCCCAACGGGCCACCCGCCAGTTGCCGTTCGAGCTTGGTGAAGGCCGGGTGATTGGCCGACGGTCGGATGCGATACATCCAGGTACGCCGCGCTTCGCTGCGAGCCATGGTGAACGCCGTACCGGAGAACAACTCGGCATAGAGACCGTATGGGACTTTCTGCGGCGAGTTCTGGCCGACGGGCAAGGCACCGGGCAAGGCTTCGCTGGCAAATTCGTTGCCCAAGCCTGATTGATAAGCCAGGTCCGACGCTGGGGAATCGAGGTTCATGGAGCCTCCAGGAATGCGGCCCGTCACTCAACGAAGTGGTTGAGGCGCACCGGGTTATTTTTATCGTAATTCAATTACGCATAACGTAATTTGCTCGACAGCGACCGTCAAGCTATAAAGACGCCCATTCGCCTCTGGACCCAGCGCCTCCATGGAAACCCCGCTCACCAACGGTAAACAGAAAGTCCGCTCGGCCGAAGTCGGCACCGACATCCTCAAGGCCCTGGCCGAACTGTCGCCCTCCACGTCGCTGTCGCGGCTGGCCGAACACGTGCAAATGCCGGCGAGCAAGGTTCATCGGTATCTGCAAGCCTTGATCGCCAGCGGGTTTGCCGAGCAGAACGCCGCCACCAACCACTACGGCCTGGGCCGCGAGGCCTTGCGCGTAGGCCTGGCAGCGCTCAACGGCATGGACGTGCTGCAAGTGGCCGCCCTGCCCCTGGCCGAATTGCGCGACGACTTGAACGAAACCTGCTTCCTGGCGGTGTGGGGCAACCATGGCGCGACCGTGGTGCGCATCGAGCCCGCCGTGCGGGCCGTGACCGTGGTAACGCAACTGGGCTCGGTATTGCCACTGCTCAGTTCGTCCACGGGGCTGGTATTCAGCGCTTATCTGCCGGAGCGCGAGACCATCGGCTTGCGCGAACAGGAAGTACAAGGCACCGAGCACCACGCCCTCGCCGACGACCGCGCTTATGCCGTGTTGTGCGAGCAGATCCGTAGCCGCGGCCTGCACCATGTGCATGGCTTGCTGATGCCGGGGGTGGATGCCTTGTCCGCCCCGGTATTCAATGCTGTCGGCCAAGTGACGGCGGTCATGACCATCGTTGGCCCGACCTCGCTGTTCCATGCCGACGAGCACGGCCCGGCGGCGCAACGCCTGCTGGCAGCGACCCAGGCCGTGAGTTGGCGAATGGGCTATGAAGCGAGTTCGGAATCAGCCCAGGAAATCCGGGACAATCTTGATCATTAGATCATTAAGGTGAGCGGGGGCCAGTCGCGGATGGAGATGACGGTCATCCCCACTGAAGGGCACCATGTAAATAGCTTGGTGATCGCCTTTGGAGTGGTAGGGAATCTCATTATTGTCGAAATGGCCCAGTAGATAGTCGATCAGCGGTTCAGAAGAAGACACCACGCGCTCACCAGCGCCATGGGTTACAAAACCGGTGACGTAGACTTTATCCAGATCGACCCCGGGCAAGTGCAGTTTCAATGCACCATGAACATCCTCAACGGACAAAGGCTTGATGGAACGCCAGGATAAATCCATTGCAGGTTTTTCAGTCAGTTGGGTGACGATATCCGAAACGATTTTTTCGAACGCGATCAAATCCAGCGCCCTGACACGGTCTTCAACGGCAAAAGAATAACGCTTGTTGAACACGTTACTGACGCCTTGTTTGTAGTTGGGCACCTGCTGCTTTTCAACCCAGGCCAATGCTTCATCGAACAGGGTTTCGGATGAGCCAACTTCGGGCTTCGGAAAGTCTGCCAATGTATTCAGATAATTGCTGAAAGGATTGACACCCAGCGCTTCCAAATAGCGCCCCAACAACACCTGCACGACAAAATCCACACGGGTATTCTTCAGTGCAAGCAGTTTTTCAGAGTAAGAAGAAAACAACTTGGTATTCATAAGACATCCTTGTCATGTCATGGACCGAACTTCCTGTTCGATCCGCAGGCTTAGTTATACATCAGACAAACCCCATACTGTAAAAAGACAAATGTAAGCGTGCGTAAAGACTTCCCGGAGTTGTTTTCAATCTACCCCATCACCCCCATGACTTTAGCCTTCGCGACTGCTTGAGTACGCCGCTGCACCCCCAACTTGCTATGTATGCGACGCGCATGGGTTTTTACCGTGTGCAACGATATGAACAGTTGCTCGGCAATTTGTTGATTGGAATGACCTTGTGCAATCAATTGCAGAACTTCAAGCTCTCGGTGACTGAGCAACGTATCTTCGGCGCCAGCCGTTGGTGGTTCGCTGGGCTCTGCCGATTGCGTCCAATGGCCCAGCTCGGGCTGGCGCAAGCGCAGCTCGCACAAGGCTTGCTGGGCCCGCCAGCACGTGACTCGCTTGAGCCCTTCTTGCAGGAGTGTCCGGGCCTGGGAGCGGTCGCCGGACAACCAGACAACCTCCGTCAACACCAGGTGCAGTTCGGTCTCCAGGCTGTGCATTTCACTCTGCTGTGCCCGGGTGATCATGGCTTGCAGGCACGCCTGCGGCTCCTGTGCCCGTTGCAGGTAGACCTCGGCCAGCACCAGCAGGTATTCAAGTCGCGCAATCAATTCCAGCGTCGCGGGAGGTGCGTGCTTGGCCTGCGGCCCACGAAAGTGGCGCAAGACGCGGGTCAAGGCTTCATGGGCCAATTCCGCCCGCCCCTGTTGCAACCAGAACTGACAGCTGGTTTGCAATAACACGCCACGGTAAACGGTGTCGGGGATGTGCCGCTGCTGCATGATCCGCTCGGCATCGCGCAGTTGCATGAAGGCCTCGCCGTAGTCGCCCTGGTTGGCAGCCAGGCAGGCCTTGCCGAGAAATCCGTAGAGCACCTGTTTGTCCAGGCTGTGCAGGCCTGTTTCCAGACCTGCTTGAAACTGCTCGGCGGCGCGCTCTTCAAACCCCATGCGCAATGCCAGGCGCCCGCGCCGCAGAGCAATACGCCCCAACAACGGGGAAAAGTCCTGGCCTGGTTTATCCAGCAGCACCTGGACAGCGGCCAGCAGATGATCGGCCCGATGAGGCGCGCCACGTTGCTCCAGGACTTGGGCGTGGTCCAGTTCCAGCAACCCTTCGAACACCAGCGAACCCTGCGCACGCGCCAGGCACAGCGCCTGGCGGTTGATCCGATGCGCGGAGGCCAGTTCGCCTTCAAGCAGCGCCTGCTGCGTCAGCCCACCCAGGCACAGCAACCGTTGGGCCCAGGCCTCGGGGTCCAGGCTGGCCTGGGCCTGGAGAAAGTGCTCGCGCGCCTGTTCGCCATCGCCCGAGAGGTGCAGCAACCAGCCTTGCAAGACCTGCCACCTGGCCAGCAGCTGTCGCTGCCGGCAGGCCGAAGGCTGCGGCATGAACCTGGCCAACTGCTCAATGCATGTCGACGCCTGGTCGAAGCGTCCGGCGAACAACAGCGCAGCGGTGACCAACCCCACCGATTGCGGCGTACAGAGGCTCAGCGCTTCACCTTGTTGATCGTGCAGGCCCAGCAACAGCACCACGTTGCGACGCTGCAAGACGTGCTCGAAGCTCAAATGCTGCAAGAAACTCACGGCCGTCTCGAACTCCTCAGCCAACATGGCTTGCTCGAACGCCATTTGCCAGTCCTGCTCGGCAGCAAACCACTGGCAGGCCCGTCGATGCCAGGAACGCCCCTGCGGCCAGGGCTCTTCACGTACCAGCCGGGCCAGCGCCGGAAAAATCTGCAACCAGTCCGACGTCTGCTCCCATGGTTCGATGAAACATCCCAGGTCCAGCAACAGGGGTAGGCATTGCACGCCCACGGTGTCGCCGAACAGGTGCTCGCATAGCCGGGCATTGAAGCGCGGTAGATGCGCCAGCACATGCCAGGCCTGCGCCAGGTCTGGAGTCAGCGCGCTGAACAGTTCGTACTCCAGATAGTCGACCAAGGTCCCCGGCCGTCCGGGCGTTGCATGTTTGCGCGCCCAATCGCAACGTTCCAGCAGCGTGATGCGCACCCCGGCACACCAGCCGCCACTACGTTGAATCACCTCGCGGGCAGTGCGGGCAGCCTGGGGGCCGGGCAGATGACGCAGCAATGGCAGGACATCGTCCGGGGTGAAGAACAGCGCCTGCGCATCGAACTCGTGCAGTTCGTCATCGAGCAACAGTCGCGGCCAGTTGCATTGGGGACGGCGGCGGCTATTGAGCCACAGGTGCAACGCTGGACTGCTGGTGTTCAACAGACGGTCGAGCAACTGGTCCAGTTCGGGATTCGGCACCCGGCAGTAGTCATCCAGGAACAACCACGTGGGTGTCTGCAAACGCGCCAGGTGGGCCAGCAGTCCCGCTTCATCAAGCATCGGCAACCCGAGGGCCTGGGCCAGGCGCTCGCACAGTTGCACCGCGCTCAACGCCGCGCCTCCCAATGGCAACCAATGCAACCGACACCCGGCGGGAGCCTGCAGGAAGCACTCGGCGAACAACGCACTCTTGCCACTGCCCGCTGGCGCGCACAGCAGTTTTACCCGCGCTTCGGACGTCAGCAAAGACTCACTCAGGGACCGCCGCGGCACGTGCGTCGAGGACAGGCGAGGCAACAATCCTGGACGGTCCGGACACGGGGTCATGGCGGTCATGTGGGTGATCCTGTTTATTGTTATTTCACCACCCTAGTCCTGTGTCGCCGACCTTTGGAGAAGTATTCAGCGCGCTGATTGGCGCCCATAAAGAAACGACCGGCAGGAGCGCTGCCGGTCGTTCATGATCATTTCAAGTCAGACACAGTTTGTGGCGAGGGGATTTATCCCCGCTGGGCTGCGAAGCAGCCCCAAAGCAGCTGCTTAATCAATCTGACCCACCGAGGTAGCGGTTTTTAGGACTGCTTCGCAGCCCAACGGGGATAAATCCCCTCGACAGTCATCTTTCCAGCCCTCAGTGCTTAGCGAACCCCGGTCGAACGCAGCGCTGCCGGTGTGTAGTCGGCGGCCCGGGCTTCGAAGCCATACTCGTAGCTGTGTTTCTCTTCGTTCTTCATGCCCAGCGCGATGTAGCGGCCAGCAATGATGTCGTAGAGCGCCTCGAGGGTGTAGCCCGGGTTCTGATGGTCATAGTAGAACTGGGCATGACCTTCGGCCACCCGCCACAACTGGCCGCGACCGTCGTAGTGATCCACCAGCGCTGCCTGCCAGCTGTCTTCGTCGAAGTACATGTGGCGCTTGGCATAGATGTGCCGCTCGCTCGGCTTGACCGTGCCGACCACTTCCCAGACCCGGTGCAATTCATAGCGAGTCAGGTCCTGATTGATATGGCCGGCCTTGATCACGTCGTCGTACTTGAGGCTGGGCGAGTCGAGCTTGTAGCTGTTGTAGGGGATGTACATTTCCTTTTTGCCGACCAGCTTCCAGTCGTAGCGATCCGGCGCACCGGAAAACAGGTCGAAGTTGTCGGAGGTGCGCAACCCGTCGGCGGCGGTGCCCGGGCCGTCGTAAGCCACTTGCGGGGCACGACGCACCCGGCGCTGGCCGGCGTTGTAGATCCAGGCCAGGCGCGGCTCCTTCACTTGGTCGAGGGTTTCATGCACCAGCAGTACGTTACCGGCCAGACGTGCCGGGGCAGTGACCTCCTGCTTGAAATAGGTCAGCACGTTGCTGGCCTTTTCCGGGTCGGCGTCCTTGATCAGAAACGGTACGGCGATCTCTTCTTCGAAGCGGATCGGCGTGAAGCTGCCATTGGTCTGCGGCGTCACCTGGGTAATGACCCGCCGCAGGTTGCCGCCGTGATAGCGGGTGACGTGGTTCCACAGCACTTCCACGCCGTTCTTGGGAATCGGGAACGCGTAGTACCGGTTGCCTGTGAAGTTGGCCAGGCCGTTGCCGTCGTTGATCGAGTTCACGTTGAGGGCGCTGCGCTTGGCCGACTCGTAGATTTCCGGCGGCAGGCCCACGCTGCGATGGGTCGGATAGACCGGGATCTTGTAGGTTTCCGGGTAGCGCTTGAACATCGCGACCTGGCCTTCGGACAGCTTGTCCTTGTACTTGTCCACGGTCGCGGCGGTGATGGTGAACAGCGGTTTTTCATTGGCGAACGGGTCGGCCAGAAAGCCCTTGCTGTCCACGGCACCGGCGTTTTTCGGAATGCCGCCGGTCCAGGCCGGAATCGAGCCATCGGCATTGCCGGCTTTTTCCGCGCCCAACGGCGTCAGGCTGTTACCCAGTTTATTCGCTTCATCCGGCGAGACCGCCGCCATCACGTTCGCGGCCAGCAGGCTCAGGGCCAGGGCACCGCATTGCAGGATCATCTTGCGCATTGGGTTTTCCTTGTCAGCCAGATCAGAAGTTCACGCCGAAGCTCAACGCGAGGAAGTCGCGGTCTTCGAGAACGTTGTAATCGCCGCCAAAAAAGTCGGTGTAGCTCAGGCTGGCGGTGTAGGTGTTACGGTAGTCGGCATCGACACCGACGCTGATGGCCTTGGCGCCTTCGTTGAACAGACCGTTGGGGCCATAGCCGGCCACGTCGTGGGACCAGGACATGTTGGGCTTGAAGTTCACCCCGCCGATCACGTTGGAGTAATCGAGGATCGCCCGGGCGCGATAGCCCCATGACGTCGAGGTGACGAAACCATCGGTGTCGCCCTGGAAGCCGTATTGGCCATAGACCGAGTCACGGCCATAACGCAGCTTGTCCTTGGACTCCAGGCCACCGACATGCACGACCGCCGCTTCGCCAACCAGCGTCAGGCGATCAGCCCCCAACACCTGATCGAAGAAGTGCGTCAGGGTGCTCTGGACCTGGGTCACTTCCTTGCGCCGGTAACCGGTGTTGTCGGCACCCGGCGCGGTCGCGATGGGCGATACCGCACCACCGGCAATCGGGTTGAGCAGCGCCAGGGTCAGGTCGTTGGTATTGACCTGCACCGGCGCGTTGGGACGGTAGCTGATTTCCCCGGTCCAGGCGGTGCCGGTGGGCAGCGTGGTGGAGAAACTGGCGCCGTACAGGCGGATGTCTTCCGGGTATTCAAGGTAGTACCCACCACGGCCCAGCATCACGCTTTGCGCCAGACCCGCACCGCTGCCAGGGGCCAGGCCGTTGGCGATCGTGACCATTCCCGGCAACGCCGCCAGCGTCGAAAGGCCCGCCGTGGTGGTCCCGACAGTAGGCGTACGGCTGTGGTAATTCATGAAGTACAGGCCGTACTCGGTATCATCGCCGAGCCAGCGCAACGCCGTGCCCCACTGGCCGGAGTCGCGGGCGTCGCGGTCGCCGCCACGGGGAATGATCACCCCTTCGCTGGACACCTGGATCTCCTGGCCGAATGCCCGGGTCAAGGGCACGAACGGCGCAATCGCCGGGCTGCCCACCGTGTAGCCACTGGTGCAACCATCGGCCACCACGTCGTTGCCGAAGAACGTGCCGCAGTTATCCACCACGGTCTGGTCCCACTCCAACTGATAGAAGCCTTCGATGGTGAGCTTGTCGGTCAGGCCCTGGGATGCGAACAGCATGTTCACGGGGATCAGGCCTTCCTTGATCTCCGCACCAGGACGACGGAACGCGGACACGTCCACCGGGTTGATGCTGTTGATCGAGTTGCCGATGAAGGTACTTTCCCCCCAACTGACCACCTGCTTGCCGGCGCGCACGGTGCCCGGCAAATCGGCGATGGAATAGTTGTGATAGACGAAGGCATCGAGAATCTGCGCCCCCGAGGACTTGGCGCCTTCCTTGCGATTGCTGTCGCTGATGTCCTTGAACTCGCGGCCTTCATCCTTGAGCTCGAAGTCATACCAGTACTTGCCGCGCACGAACACGCCGGTATCGCCGTACTTGAGTTCGAGGTCGTGCAGGCCTTTGAAGATTTTGGAAAAGGTCTCGCCCTTCTTGAAATTCAGCCGCCCATCATCACCGGTGGACGATTGGCCCCGACCGCCGTTGACCGTGCCAACCAGGTCCTTGTCGGCATCGCGCATGCCCCAGCTTGCGCCCACGGACAACGACGAATCGAACTGACCCTCGATCTCGCCAATGTTGAATGAAACGGCCTGCGCCTGGGCACAGCAACCCAAGGCCACCGCGACGGCCAGCGCCTGCGGCTTGAAGATGGCGCGCATTGTTATTGTTGTCATGCGTCTTCCCCGGTGAGTGACAGAGGCTTCACCCTACTGCCGCACGCCAGGGGCGATAAGCGCACCAAGGAGGTATTCGCGCTGTACCTAAAAAGGATTACAGCCCATGCGGCGCAGGCCTTTGCGCCGTGCATGGATGGACTGGATGATGGGTCATCAGCGCCGCGCATACCCATGCCCAGCCTTCGACTGTTACGCGCCCTGCAACGGTGCATGTCTGAATCCGGGCTGTTTCCCGCGGGGCTCGATGCCTATGCTGGCCGGGCTTTCAGGGCAACGGGCCTGCAAGCACAAGCCTCATGGCATCCCTCATGCCTGGCACACCGTCTTCGGATGGATTGGCGTATCGGTCCATCATCCCGTGTTTACCGACGTTGGTTTGTAGCTCCTTTGCAACGTCACGCTTAGGCCGCCGCTTTTTGCAGCGGCCTTTTTTATGTGCGCCTATTTCCGAGTTAAAACTTCTTGTTTCCTACGTTGTTGTCGAAAAGGCTCACCTGCCTGTTTTAAGAGAACGAACTTATAGTTTCCTTGGTCGCCCAGGATGGGTGACTACGCAAATAGCCATGAACGACTGCACGTATTGAATCACGGCATGGCTATTCAGATTCGATTCGAAAGGAACTCGATATGCAGCAAGAAAAAAATCTACTTGTAAATAGAGGTATACCTCGCACGCCTTCGTCACCTGACGGGTTTGGGTTTAACGCAAGGCGCGTGTCAGGCCCAGACCACTCTGATCGTGCATACGATGCCGTTGATTATGCTCTTGATTGGCTAGATGAAAGCAACACTTCTACCGAAGAGCTCTTCAAAGAAAATGTCAGGAATATCACTCATATAACCAACGCCGAACTCGCCAAAACAAGAGCAGCCGTTGCTGCGGTGGTCCCTCGTGGAACCGATGCGGCCGAAATTGAATTACGAACACTCAAGCTACAACTGTTCAAAGCGAGAAAAGATCATCAAGAACACATAGCGATAGCCAATCTTTATTATGGTCATGATCCACTGACTCACAAAACTCAAGACGCTCGTTATAAGGGGTTCGAGCTCATTGGCCGTCGTGGAGGTGAAAGGGCTTACTACAACGCAATTTCCAAGTGGAATGTTTCTTATGCTGCGGCGTACGAGGCAAAATTCCTGGCTGAGCAGATCAAGCTATTGGATGCTCGCTTAACCGCACACAACAAAGCCATTGCCCAGGCAAACGCAAAAGCAGCCGCGGAGGCTCGGGCAAAGGCTCAAGCTGAAGCCAAACGCGTGGCTCAGGAACAGGCGCGCAAGGCCGCCGAAGCCGAGGCTAAACGCGCGGCTGAAGAACAAGCACGGATTGCACGGATTGCCGCAACAGTAGCTGCTAAACAAGCCCACGATGCCGCCATGGCCTTATGGGAGGCCGAAAGGTGGGCCGCTGCTGAAGAACTGGAGGCGGAGGAAGCGAGGCGTCAGGCAGAAGTCAAAAAGGCACGTCAACCAGCCCGGGCTACCCGTACATTTCCAGTATCGGGCTCCGCCGCAGCCGCCGGCCCAGTATTTACAATCGCAGGTGGGACCTTCGCCCCCAACCGGGTGACCGCCTCGGGCATCACGGATGAGTTACGCACCGCGGTTTCGGCGATCCTAAAAACAGTTACCGCAACGGCATTACCCACTGTTGCATGGTTTGCGTCACTGATTGACCCGTCGGAGCTGGGCAACGAAGAACGCTACGCCCTGAGTGTTCCGCTGTCAGAACTAGCTCCAGCCAACACCGATGATTTGCTGGCAGTCGCAACATCGAAGGGAGAGGTCAATCTCCCGGTGGTGCTGGGTTCCATGACCACCGACGACGAGATGATGTTCGTCGTCGCGAGTGCCGACGGAACATCGGTGCCCTCCAGCGTGCCGGTCAGGCTTGCAACACTCGACCCTCACAGCAACGTCTACAAATCCTACAGTCCAGATGGCTCATCCACCTTGATGACCTGGACGCCTATCGTAAAAGAGACGGATGCATCCACGACACTGCCATCGATCGTGCCGAAGATCGACCTCTATGAGGGCGGAACCCCCTGGGCCATAACCAGAGGGGTCGATAAGGATCCGGAGCTGGAGGATTACGATTTTGGTAGTGGGTTCGTCACGGTGTTCCCGGTTGAGTCGGGTATTCCGCCCATCTATACCGTCTTTAACAACTCTTCTGAATGGGCTTCCACGGAAGAGGCACGCAAGGCAGCCGAAGCCGAGATCCTAGGCGTAGCCCAGGCACAAGCACTGGAACAAGTCCTGGCGGGCCGCGCCTATCCTATACCGGGCGCGGCGGCCGCAGCCGGTCCGGTGTTCACGCTTGTCGGCAGTAGCCTGGCCATAAGTTCGGAAGCGACCTTGGCCATCCAGGCCGCGCTACGAGCCGCAGTCGCCATGGCTGTCGAATCGCTTACCGCAGTGGCAGCGCCGACCTTGGCGGGTTTTGCGGCGCTGCTCTATTCACCCAAGCTGGCAAACGGTGAATTACCCGAGCGATATGCGTTCAGCACGCCACTCTCAGAGCTCGCACCGACACAACACCACGATTTGCACGCCATCGCGGCGGCCGGCGGGACCGTTGAATTACCTGTACGCCTCACGTCCCAAGCGACGGCGGATGGTCAGTCAGAAATCCTCGTGATCAACACTGACGGTGTAACCCACCCGTCGAAAGTCCGGGTGCTACCGGTTACCTACAACGCACAACAGAACCTCTACACCGCTACGACCGAAGAAAACCCACCCAGAACCTTGACGTGGACCCCGGTCGTTCAACCCGTAAACAGTTCCACTGCACTTCCAGCCGAGCCACCCGCCCCGCCTGCTTACACAGGCGCATCGGTAACGCCCGTGGTGGGGAGAATTGATCCATTCCCTGAGATAACCCAAAACAGTTTCGATGATTATGTTTTCGTTTTCCCCATCGACTCGGGCCTGCCGCCCCTGTACGTCATATTCAGGAATCGACGGGAAGACCCTGGGGTTGCGCTGGGCAGTGGTACTCCCGTTTCAGGGATATGGTTAGATGTATCAGAAGGTCAAGGGGCACCTATTCCGTTCCAGATTGCCGATCAATTGAGGGGGAAGGAGTTCAGAAACTTCAAGAAGTTTCGAGAAGCTTTTTGGAAGGCAGTAGCTAATGATCCAGATCTTGCCCGACAGTTTGATCCGGGCAGCCTAGCTCATATGAAAAAAGGGTACGGAGCTTTTGTTAAAAAAACAGACCGCGTTGGCGCTCGGATTAAATACGAGTTGCACCACAAAAAATACATATCTCTAGGTGGAGAGGTTTATAATTTTGACAACATCAGTGTAATGACACCCAAGCGACACATTCAAACGCATCAGGAGAATCACAAGTGAAATCACTGATAACAGAAATGACCGAACTCGAATTTCTTGCCTTTGTCAAAAAGATATATAACGCAGACTATGATACTGAAGAAACTCATACTCTCGCAGTTCTCGAATTTGAGAGAATTTCGGAACATCCCTCTGGATCAGATTTGCTGTACTACCCTGACATAGGAAAGAGTGGGCCTGAAGCTGTAGTAAAAGAAATAAAGGAATGGCGAGCCGCCAACGGAAAACCGGGATTCAAGCAAACCTGAGGCTGTATAAATCGACGCCCTTTTGTTGCTGAAAAATGCGGGCAGCATGAGGTTTTCTTGAATCATCGTGGCGAGGGAGCTTGCTCCCGCTGGCTGCGTAGCGGCCCCTTTTGTGTGCGCTTCGCACTCAAGCGGGAGCAAGCTCCCTCGCCACGGAATCATTTCATCTGCGTAAGCATCAAGTATTCAGAGGACTCTTTGGCTTATCACTCCATTACATCCACCACATTCAATTCCCAAACACCCAAATGCCTATTCCTACGGCAATGTAAGAACCCCACTACAAACGCATAATAAATCCACTGATAGGCTGAAAGTCAGTCGCAGCATTCTGCTTCGATTTTAAATCTCAGTGAGTTCTTTATGATGCCAATCAATTACAACCGTTATCGATCAAAGAATGGTTATAACAGTCGAATCCGCTTTCTGGTCTTTCACTACACCGCCGCGAACTTCTCCTCTTCCGTCAACGCACTGACCGGCGCCTCGGTCAGCGCCCATTACCTGATTCCGGACTTCTCCGACCCGAGTTACTTGAAAGCAGGTTTCAACGAGCCGCAGATTTTCAACCTGGTGGACGAAAGCCAACGTGCCTGGCACGCGGGGGTGAGCAGTTGGGGTGGTCGAAATAGTCTGAACGACACTTCGATTGGCGTTGAAATCGTCAATCTCGCCACGGATAACCAGGGGCAGTTCACCTTCCCGCCTTATTCGCCCCAGCAGATCGAGGCGATCGAATTCCTGGCGTTGAACATACTCAAGCGTTATCCGGACATCAGCCCGGTCAATGTGGTGGGGCATTCGGACATTGCGGCCGGCAGGAAAAGTGACCCAGGCCCGATGTTCCCCTGGCAGGCGTTACACGCCAAAGGCATCGGCGCGTGGTTTGACGGACCCACGCAAAAGGCCTATGTGCAGGCCTACCAATGCAACGGTTTGCCGACCCGCGAGCAACTGCTCGGGCTATTCAAGAAGTACGGATATGACACATCGGCCGCCACGACGAGCGCGGGCTTTCAACGTCTGGTGCGCGCTTTCCAGTTGCACTTTCGTCCGGCGAAACATGACGGCGTGATGGATATCGAGACCGCTGCCAACCTGGCAGCGCTGGTGAAGAAATACATTCCCTGACCGGCGTTGCCGTCGCTGACGGCAACCGGTCGAGGCGGCGAGTCAAACAGCGTAGCGTTGCAAGTTCGCCATCATTTCTTTCAAGGCTTCCAGATTGTCGTTCGGGTGCACCGCATGCTCGAAGTCGCAGATCTGCTGCCAATGGGCGGCGACGTCTTCGGGCGAAAACCCTTTGCGCGGATCAAAGCCCGCCCCCAGGCTGCGCTCCCAGCGCACCTTGCCCATCCAGCCGCCGCCCACTTCGAACAGGCCGGAGGTTTCCTGGCAGGTTTCACTGGCCAGGTACACCACCAGCGGGCTGACGAGTTCCGGTTTGAGTTGCTCGAATACCTGCGGCGGGATCAGGCCTTCGGTCATGCGGGTGCCGCCGGTGGGGGCGATGGCGTTGACCAGGATATTGTTCTTGCGACCCTCGATGGCCAGGGTGCGGGTCAGGCCATACAGGCCGAGCTTGGCCATGCCGTAGTTGGATTGGCCGAAGTTGCCGTAGATGCCGGACGTGGACGCGGTAAAGATCACCCGCCCATAATTCTGTTCACGCAGGTGCGGCCATGCGGCGCGGGTGACTTTGTAGGCGCCTTCGACATGGACGCGGTAGACCAGGTCCCAATCGGCGTCGTCCATTTTGTGAAAGGTCTTGTCCCGCAGAATCCCGGCGTTGTTGACCACCACATCAACCCGGCCGAACGCGTCGAGGGCATTTTGTACCAGCTTGTCGCCATCGGTCACCGAGTCGTGGTTGGCCTCGGCGATGCCGCCCGCCTCGCGGATTTCGGCGACCACCCGGTCTGCTGCCGAGGCATTGGCCCCTTCCCCTTGAGCCGAGCCGCCAAGGTCGTTGACCAGCACTTTCGCGCCTTGCCTGGCGAACAGCAGCGCATGGGCGCGGCCCAGGCCCCCGCCGGCTCCCGTGACGATCACGACTTTATCTTCGAAGCGCACAGACTCACTCATGGCAGAACCCCAGCAGGCGGACAGGACAATGGGCACGAGTGTCCGGCACAAGTCGACCGGTCACAATCAACACGGTTGCAAGTGAATGGTGGGCGATAAGGTGGGGGGATGATGCGGGCCCAGGCCACAGCGGTATATTTTCCTGCTGGCAGAGGCACCGCTATCGCGAGCAGGCTCGCTCCCACAAGGTATCGTCATGAACAGGCCATTTGCCTGTGCGGCGCGGCGATGGCTTCGCGAAACGCCAGGTAATGCTTGAGCACCTGCACCGGCGCCTCGGTGTGCGGGTAATGACCAATGTCGGGCAACAACACTGTGTCCGGGCTCGGGATCAGGGCCTCGTAGCGCGCCACCATGTGTTCACCGGAAATCGGGTCGACCGCGCCGTCAATCACCCGCAACGGCACGTCGCCGCGCTGCATCGCCTGCACCCAGCGATCCCGCTGCACACGGCGTTCGGGAATATAGGCAATGAGCTTGTGCATGATCCGCGGACCACGATGGGCTTCTACCAGACTCCAGAAATCATCCAGCTCGCTTTCAGTGGGAGCGGTCCTGGGGCCGAAAATCCGCCGAAAGCTGCTGACCAGGCTTTCCCGGGAGAACGCCCGCCCCAGCAGCCACCCCAGGGGGCTGAGCAAGAGTTTCTGGGCCCAGACTAGGCGGTGAGTTTCCGGGAACAGGCCGCCATTGAGAAAGACGCAACTGGCGAGATGGATGCGCGCTTCGTAATGCCGCGCCAGCAGTTCCTGGGCCACGCTATCACCGTAATCGTGGGCCAACACATGCAGCGCGCCCCTCACATTCAGGTGCGCGAGCAGCGCCTGTTGCAGATCGGCTTGCTCCAGCAGGCTGTAGACGTGATCCGTCGGTTTGGCGGAGTCGCCGAAACCGAGCATGTCACACGCGATCACTCGGTAGCGTTGCGCCAACGGTTGCCACAGGTAATGCCAATCCCAACTGGCTGTGGGGAACCCGTGGATCAGCAGCAGCGGCTCGCCCTGCCCGGCCACCCAGTAACGGATGGCATGACCTCGGAACATGAAGATCTGGCTGCGCTGGCGCCAGATACGCAGGGGAATCTGGGCCAGGGGCATCAGCTTCGATACCCGGCGTCTTGTTGATCGAGCTTGCGTAACAACGCCGGCCAGGCCAACGCGCCGCCCATGCCCTGGGCGCTTTTGGTCACCCCCGCGATCATCGCCCGGGCGCCAGCCAGGACCTGCGGCTCGATGGCAATCAGCTCGGCTCCGCCGCTCTGCGCCAGGACCTGGATGTCACAGGCCCGCTGGAAGGTGAACATCATCAGGAAGGTATCGGCGATGGTAGCGCCGCAGGTCAGCAAGCCATGGTTGTGCAGCATCAGGAAGTTGCTCTCGCCCAGGTCCGCCTGCAGGCGAGCCTTTTCTTCGTGATTCAAGGCCACCCCTTCGT
The DNA here is from genome assembly GCF_900119205.1 of Pseudomonas sp. NFACC16-2. Taxonomy (NCBI): domain Bacteria; kingdom Pseudomonadati; phylum Pseudomonadota; class Gammaproteobacteria; order Pseudomonadales; family Pseudomonadaceae; genus Pseudomonas; species Pseudomonas sp. NFACC16-2. The sequence continues at coordinate 45,791 of NZ_FPIX01000013.1, forward strand.
AGGCGTGATAGGCCAGGCTCGACAGCACGAACAGCGATTGCTGGCTGATCGGCAGCACCCCCTGTTTCTGGGCCGATACCGCCACGCCAGCAGCGGTGTGGGTGTGCAGCACACAGGCCACATCATGGCGTACCTCATGCACCGCGCTGTGGATGGTGTAGCCGGCCGGGTTGATCTCGTAGGGGCTGTCCATCAATTTGTTGCCGGCCTGATCGACCTTGACCAGGCTCGAGGCGGTGATTTCATGGAACATCATCCCGAACGGGTTGATCAGGAAATCCTCGGTACCGGGAACCTTTGCGGAAATATGGGTGAAGATCAGGTCATCCCAACCGTGCAGCGCAACAAGCCGATAACAGGCGGCAAGATCCACCCGGGTTTGCCATTCGGCCGCACTGACCTGATCTTTGATGCTGAGTGTCGTTTGGACGGGCGCTACGCTCACGGCTCTGACCTCTGGTTTCTTGTTATATGTTTCGATCGAAACGTCGTACGCAAGAAAATCAGTCTAGTCAGCTCTTTCAGAGACGGTAGTTGCGTTAGCAGCCAGCTTACTGGCCGAACGAGTCAGCGCATCCGCTTCAAGGGCGCAACGTTTCAATCAACTCAGCGAGCCAAGGCTCGGCGTCGGTTTCCGGCGTGACGCTCTCGCTGGCATCCAGACGCAGCATCGGCAGCACCTCACGTACGCCCAATTCGACGAACAGCTCGCACATCTGCTCGCCACCGGCGCAGAAGGTATCCCCGTAGCTGGCGTCGCCCAGGCCGATCACCGCGCCAGGCAAACCGCGAAAGAACCCGGGCAACTGGTCGCGGATGACCGAATACAACGGCATCAAATTGTCCGGCAACTCACCCATGCCGGTCGTGGAAGTCACTGCCAGCACGGCCTGCGGTGCGAATGCCTGCACATCCGCCAGGGTCGCACGAGGGTCGTGCCAGGATTCAAAGCCTGCCTCGCGAAGCAGTTTGGCGGCGTGCCGGGCGACTTCTTCGGCGGTGCCATACACTGAGCCGGAAAGAATGGCGACTTTCATCGATCTGATCCTGAACCTGAAAAAAGAGCCAGGATAGTAACAGTTGCACCTGTCAGGCTGCGAATGGCTCTCAACGGCCCTAATGGCCAGTGGACAGCCTATTGATTTCTTTTAGAATGCTGCTTCTACAAGGATGTTCAAAGGGTTCTTCCCATGATCAACGCTCAACTGATGCAACTGGTCATCAATGCTTCGAACGATGGGATTGTCATCGCCGAAAAAGAAGGCGAAGACAATATCCTGATCTACGTGAACCCGGCCTTCGAACGATTGACCGGTTATCACCGCGACGAAATCCTCTATCAGGATTGCCGGTTCCTGCAGTCGGGTGATCGGGACCAGCCCTCGCTGGAGCCCATTCGCAAAGCCTTGAAAGAGGGCGGTACCTGTCGTGAGGTGCTGCGCAACTATCGCAAGGACGGCACGCCGTTCTGGAATGAGTTGTCACTGTCCTCGGTAAAAAACCAGGCTGACGGGCATACCTATTTCGTGGGCGTGCAAAAAGACGTCACGACCCAGGTCAAGGCTCAACAACGCGTCGCCCAGCTGGAAAAGGAGCTGGCCGAAGCGCGGCAGACAATTGCCCGACTCGAAGCGACGGACGGTTCAAACAAAACCACGAATTAATGGTCAGTCACTACAATCACCAGTGAACACGTAAAATATCATTTCGAGCAGATCATGCCGCGCGATGCCCTCCTGACGCAGGATGAACTGGATTTCATCCGGACCATGCAACACAACCCGCAGTTGAACGAGCGGGATGTCACGTCGAGCTTGCTGGTAAACGGTGGGTCGCAGATCCGTGACTTGCTGACACGTCTGGCGGCAAATGAGCAGGTTACGCTGCAAGCCAATTTCGAAAACCAGCAAATGACCTTTCCGCTGCATCTGGTGGAAGACGAATTCCATGCGATGCACCTGCGCTTGGGTGTGCCAAGCATCTACGAGGACGGACCGAAGATTCGCCCATGGCGCCTGGCGCTCGAAGAGCCGGTGGCGCTGGAAAACATCAAGGGTCAGCCGGGACCGCTGTGGGTCCACGAAGTATCCTGCAAGGGCGTATTGCTGGAAAACCGCAGTCGGACCAAACCGCCGAAGCAGTTTGCCTTGTGGTTCAGCCCATCAGGCTACGAGAGAATTTCGCTGCGAGGCAGCTTCGAACGGGAAACCGATCGCGGCCTGTTTGCCTACCACCTGAGCCAGAATGACCAGGACGAGACCGAGCGCCTGCGCCAGTACATCCTGCAGCAACATCGCCTGACCCATCCGACCATGCACCTCTAGTATCCTGTTTCGCCAATACGTTTCTTTTTTACGAGTGGCTGTTGTCGTCAGGCAAGACGCCGCGACGAGTCATAGCCCGACGCAGCATGACGGCAACAGACGCCGTCAAAAAGGAACAGAACTTGCGATACAGAACACTCCATTCAGGTATCCAGGTTGCCTGCCAGAAATTGACGCAGGCGCTGGCGCATCACTGTCCCCTCATTCCCCAGGCAACCGACCGGCGATCCAACCAGGCTCTCCTGCGCCAGATCGGATGCATCACCGGCCAGCATCAAAGGACAATCCAGGCTCATTGCCAATTTGCCCAGGCGCTTGGGCAAGTCTGGAGCCGGCGCATGATTGGAAACCAGCACCAATGCCACAGGCTGGATCTTCTGGCACACCAGGGTCAGTTCCTCGAACGGCAGGCCGATCGACAACAGCCTGACGCCCACTTCCGCCTTGGACAGGAAAAGCCCCGTGACCAGCAACTCCAGTTCATGGCAATGATCGGCAATCGCGCAGGCCAGGACACGCGGCGACGTACCTTCGCGCTTGAATAAAAGCCGCTGGATGATGCGCGAACGCAGGAAACCATCAAGAAACACCCATTCGCTGGTTTTCCCAAACGTCTGCTGGCGTTGCAACAGCTGCCGCCAAAGCGGCATCAGGATGTCCTGGAAGACGATCGGCACGGTATAGGTGGAAAAGACCTGCCCGTAGACACGATCCAGCTCCACATCGTCAAAGTTGCTAACCGCGTCCGCCACCTGTTGTTGCCAGTGGGCATGATCGGCCCTGACCAGATCGGATGAAATCCGCGGGGAGACCGGTTGCACCGACTCGGTCTTCGCCAGGATCCTTCCCACTTTGCTGACGGCCACCCCACGCTCGATCCAAGCCAGGATGCTGCGCACTTTTTCAATATCGCCCAACGAGTACAGGCGATGCCCGCTTTCGGTGCGGGTGGGTTGGATCAAACCGTAGCGCCGCTCCCAGGCACGCAGGGTCACGGGGTTAACGCCGGTCATGCGCGCGACTTCGCGAATGGGAAACAGCTCTTCCCGTTTCAGGGCGCCTGATGCCTGGAAAACGAAGCCATCCTCTATGATTACACTCATTTTGGCAGACAATTCCGGCTGGGAAATTGGATCCTAGTTTACCCCTCCCAGGACATGTCATGACAAGGACAAACGTACTCGATGTGCGTTTTTGTTGTTTTACGCACAATCAGGAATAATCCTTGCCTGTTTTTTGGCGACCAGACGCTACCCACCACCCCGGGGCGTCCCCTGCGAACCTCCTACCCGGAGTGCCGCGCCTGTCTTACGGAGATACATAATGTCTACCTCCCCCGTCACCCTGATGGTTGCCCGCCGCGTCGCCCATGGACGCTATCAGGATCTGATCGCCTGGTTGCGCGAAGGCGAACAACTGGCAACCGATTTTCCCGGCTACCTGGGCTCAGGCGTGCTCGCGCCACCGCCCCAGGACGATGAATTCCAGATCATCTTCCGTTTTGCCGACGAGCAGACACTGCACGCCTGGGAACACTCTGCCTCCCGCACGGCCTGGCTGGGACGGGGCAGCGATCTGTTTGCCCATCCCTCCGAATACCGCGTGCGTGGCATCGATGGCTGGTTCGGCGCGGCCGGTCAGCGGCCGCCACGCTGGAAACAGGCCGTGGCCATCTGGCTGGCGTTTTTTCCCGTCTCGCTGTTGTTCAATTTCCTGTTGGGGCCGCTGCTGGGCGAACTGGGCCTGTTGAGTCGCGTATTCATCAGTACGCTGATCCTCACGCCACTGATGGTCTACCTGTTTATCCCGATGTCGACCCATCTGCTGGCGAACTGGCTCAACGGCGCGCCACAGCGGGCGTTGCCGGCCAAGCCTTTCACACAGAATCAGTGATTTAATCGGGGATGCCGCCTTCGCGAGCATGTCGGATCGACGCTGTCACAGATTCGCCTGTCGCAATCTTGCGTCGCTGTTATAGTTTGGCTCTTGCCGTGAACCGAGCCGTCCTATGTCCAGCGCCACCGCTCCGATCCTGATCACTGGCGCAGCCCAGCGCGTCGGCCTGCATTGTGCCCGGCGATTACTGGAAGACGGGCAACCGGTGATCGCGACCTACCGGACCGAACGTCCAGGCGTGCAAACGTTGCGGGACCTGGGCGCGGTCATGCTGTTTGCCGACTTCTCCAGCGAAGCGGGGATCCTGGCCTTTATCGAGCAACTCAAGCAGCACACCGACCGGCTGCGGGCCATCGTGCACAACGCCTCGGCCTGGCTGGCCGAGGGCCCGGGCTGCGAAGCCGCGGCCTTCAACGCCATGTTCGGCGTGCACATGCTGGCGCCTTACCTGATCAACCTGCACGGCGCCGAGCTACTGCAGCGTTCAACCCCAGCGGATATCGTGCACATCAGCGATGACGTGACCCGCAAGGGCAGCGCCCGGCATATCGCCTATTGCGCCACCAAGGCCGGCCTGGAAAGCTTGACCCTGTCGTTCGCGGCCAAGTTCGCCCCGGCGATCAAGGTCAACGGCATCGCCCCGGCCCTGCTACTGTTCAACCCCGAAGACGACGCGGCTTACCGCGCCAAGGCCCTGGCCAAGTCCGCGCTGGGCATCGAACCCGGCAGCGAAGTGATCTACCAGAGCCTGCGTTATCTGCTGGACAACCCTTATGTCACCGGCACGACCCTGACCGTCAACGGCGGGCGGCACGTCAAATAGCCTTGTTTCGAGGATGCACCATGACGCTATCCCTGCCCCAGAACTACCGCGAGATCCTCATCGGCCTGGGGGAAAACCCCGAGCGCGAGGGTCTGCTCGATACCCCGGTCCGTGCCGCCAAGGCCATGCAGTACCTTTGCCATGGTTATGAACAAAGCGTCGAGCAGATCGTCAACGGCGCGCTGTTCGCCTCTGACAGCGATGAAATGGTGATCGTCGCCGACATCGAACTCTATTCACTCTGCGAACATCACCTGTTGCCCTTCATCGGCAAGGCCCATGTGGCTTATATTCCTACGGGCAAGGTCCTGGGGCTGTCGAAGATCGCCCGATTGGTGGACATGTTCGCCCGCCGCCTGCAAATCCAGGAGAACCTGACCCGGCAAATCGCCGACGCGGTGCAGCAGGTCACCCAAGCCGCTGGCGTGGCGGTGGTGATCGAGGCCCAGCACATGTGCATGATGATGCGCGGTGTCGAAAAACAGAACTCGACCATGAACACCTCGGTGATGCTCGGCGCCTTTCGCGACTCCAGCACCACGCGCCAGGAGTTCCTGCAATTGATTCGACGGAGCAAGTAAATGCCACAACTTCAGCCAGCCATGGCACGCATCAAGGTCAAGGACCTGCGCCTGCGCACCTTCATCGGCATCAACGAAGATGAAATCCTCAACAAGCAGGATGTGTTGATCAACCTGACCATCCTCTACGCCGCCCAGGAAGCAGTACGCGATAACGACATCGACCACGCGCTGAACTACCGCACCATCACCAAGGCGATCATCGCCCACGTGGAAGGCAACCGCTTCGCCCTGCTCGAACGCCTGACCCAGGAATTGCTCGACCTAGTCATGACCAACGAGTCGGTGCAATACGCAGAAGTCGAAGTCGACAAGCCCCACGCCTTGCGATTTGCCGAGTCGGTGTCGATTACGCTTGCGGCAAGTCGGGCGACTTCGTAGCAGCTGCAAGCCTCAAGCGGTAAGCTTCAAGCCTGACCACCGCAAATCCAAACTCGCAGCTTGAAGCTCGCCCCTTGAAGCTGCCTCGCAGAGATCCCCATGAACGACCAACAACGCCTCGAACTCGAAGCCGCCGCTTTCCGTCGGCTGGTTGCCCACCTGGACAGCCGCAAGGATGTGCAGAACATCGATCTGATGAACCTTGCCGGCTTCTGCCGCAACTGCCTGTCCAAGTGGTACAAGGCCGCCGCCGATGAACGCCAGATCGAGGTCAGCCTCGATGACGCCCGCGAAGTGGTCTACGGCATGCCGTACGCCGAGTGGAAAGCCCAATACCAGAAAGAAGCCAGCGCCGAACAACAAGCGGCGTTCGCCAAAGGAAAACCCGATGCCTGATCTCAATACCCTGCGCACCCGTCTCAAAAGCGGCGAACATGCCTTCGCCGACACCCTGGCCTTTATCGCCGCCGGTTACGACTACCAGCCCCAGGCCTTCAACAACGGTGGCGTGCAAAACGCCGCGGGGCAGAACGAAGGATCCTGCAAGACGCTGGGCCTGGCGCTGCTTGAGGGCTTGAGCGATGAAGAAGCGCTGCTGGCGTTTGGCGAACATTACCGTTCGGTGCTGGCCACGCCTGACGGCAACGATCACGGTAATATCCGCGCGCTGATGGCCCATGGGTTGGCCGGGGTGAAGTTCGAGGCGCCGCCGCTGCAACGGCGCTGATCGCCCCTACCTGTATGGTGAGGCCCGCTTTTGTGGCGAGGGGATTTATCCCCGCTGGGCTGCGTAGCAGCCCTAAGACCAGCCGCCTCGGTGTGTCAGACTGATTGGGTAACTGCTTTGGGGCTGCTGCGCAGCCCAACGGGGATAAATCCCCTCGCCACAAGGGCTCCATTCATCCTTATTGAAGAACACCTCACCACATCCCGACTTTTAAGATTGACCCGGCAACTTTATTTCGTTTGCCGGGCCCCTCTGCTCGCGGCTTAGATAACGGAAATTTCTCCATCATCCGGGCCGTCATCCATGAGCAGCGAAACCATCAGCCAATCGATCTCCATCGTGCATCCCGTCAGCCTCAGCCACGGCAAGAACGCCGAGGTATGGGACACCGACGGTAAACGCTACATCGATTTCGTCGGCGGCATCGGTGTGTTGAACCTCGGCCATTGCCATCCGCGCATCGTCGAGGCGATCCGTGAACAGGCCACCCGGCTGACCCATTACGCATTCAATGCCGCACCCCATACGCCGTACATTGAATTGATGGAACGGCTGGCGGCGTTTGTCCCGGTGGATTATCCGGTCAGCGGCATGCTCACCAACAGCGGCGCCGAGGCAGCGGAGAACGCCTTGAAGATCGTACGCGGCGCCACGGGCCGTACCGCCGTGATTGCGTTTGATGGCGCCTTTCACGGCCGCACCCTGGCGACCCTCAACCTCAACGGCAAGGTCGCGCCTTACAAGCAGAAAGTCGGCGTATTGCCCGGGCCGGTGTATCACCTGCCGTACCCCAGCAAGGACAACGGCGTCACTCGCGAAGAAGCCTTGAAGGCCATGGAGCGGCTGTTCAGCGTCGAAATCGACGTGAATGACGTGGCCTGTTTCATTGTCGAACCGGTGCAGGGCGAAGCCGGCTTCCTGGCGATGGACGTGCCCTTCGCCCAGGCCCTGCGGCAGTTCTGCGATGACAAGGGCATTGTGCTGATCGTCGATGAGATCCAGTCCGGCTTCGGCCGCACCGGCCAGCGCTTTGCCTTCTCACGGCTCGGCATCGAGCCTGACTTGGTCCTGCTCGGTAAAAGCATTGCCGGCGGCGTGCCCTTGGGCGCGGTGGTGGGACGCAAGGCGCTACTGGACAACCTGCCCAAGGGCGGCCTGGGCGGCACCTACTCGGGCAACCCCATCGCCTGCGCCGCCGCCCTGGCGACCCTGGACGAAATGACCGACGCCAACCTGCATGCCTGGGGCGCGCAACAGGAGGAGGCAATCGTCAGCCGCTACCAATCCTGGCGCAACCGTGGGCTGACGCCCTACCTGGGCCGCCTGACCGGCGTCGGCGCGATGCGCGGCATCGAGCTGAGCCACGCCGACGGCACCCCGGCCTCGGCACAACTGACGCAACTGCTGGCCCTGGCGCGGGAATCGGGCTTGTTGCTGATGCCCAGTGGCAAGTCGCGACACATCGTGCGGCTGCTGGCGCCATTGACGACCGAGCCGAACGTGTTGGAGGAAGGCTTGGATATTCTGGAGGCGTGCCTGGCGAAGCTGGTCTAGACATCCCCACTCACCCTGTGGGAGCCGAGCTTGCTCGCGATGACGGCGGCACATTCAAAAATGATTGCACATGACCCACCGCGATCGCGAGCAAGCTCAGCCCCCACAGGAGACCACTGATAAACATCCCCCCATTAAAAAACCGGCCGAAGCCGGTTTTTTAATGCCTGATGGATCAGAACGAAGCGTTCTGCAAGCCATCCAGGTAGCGCTCGGTGTCCAGGGCTGCCATGCAACCGGCACCGGCCGAGGTAATCGCCTGGCGGTAGACGTGGTCGGCCACGTCGCCGGCCGCGAAGATACCTTCGACGCTGGTGGCGGTGGCGTTGCCGTCGCGGCCGCCCTTGACCACCAGGTAGCCGTCCTTGAGTTCCAGCTGGCCTTCGAACAGCGAGGTGTTCGGGGTATGGCCGATGGCGATGAAGACGCCGTCAACCTTGATCTCGTCGAAGCTGCCGTCGTTGTTCTTCAGGCGGGCACCGGTCACGCCCATGTTGTCACCCAGCACTTCGTCCAGGGTCGCGTTGAGCTTGAGGATGATCTTGCCTTCGGCGACGCGGGCATTGAGCTTGTCGATCAGGATCTTCTCGGCGCGGAAAGTCTCGCGACGGTGGATCAGGGTGACCGTGCTGGCGATGTTGGCCAGGTACAGTGCTTCCTCGACCGCAGTGTTGCCGCCACCGACCACCGCCACAGGCTTGTTGCGGTAGAAGAAACCGTCGCAGGTGGCGCAGGCGGAAACACCTTTGCCCATGAAGGTTTCTTCCGACGGCAGGCCCAGGTAACGAGCGCTGGCACCGGTGGCGATGATCAGGGCATCGCAGGTGTAGGTCGCGCTGTCGCCGGTCAGGGTGTATGGCTTGGCGGCGAAATCCACGGCATTGATGTGGTCGAAAACGATCTCGGTCTCGAAGCGCTCGGCGTGTTCCTTCATGCGCTCCATCAAGGCCGGGCCGGTCAGACCGTGGACGTCGCCCGGCCAGTTGTCGACTTCGGTGGTGGTGGTCAATTGACCGCCGGCCTGCATGCCGGTGATCAGCAGTGGCTTGAGGTTGGCACGGGCCGCATAAACCGCAGCGCTGTAACCGGCAGGGCCGGAACCGAGAATAATCACTCGCGAATGACGCACTTCAGACATGACCTGCTCCTGTTGACCGGACCTTGCGGGCCGGAACGCCGGGTGAGCGGCGTGAATAAAAAGGACCGTTGACGCACTTGGGGAAGGCTTGGGTTCGACAGTCCTGGAAAAGAATGGGTGCAGCGTATCGAGGGAGCGAAGATTAAGGAAATACGGTTTAACAATCCAGCTCATAGGTGAGCTCTATCCCCTGCGGCCCCGTCAATAGGCGCATTCGCTGCAATAAAGGTTGTTACGCGCCATGTCGCCGCTTTCCCGGGCGGGGCAAAGCCGGTAAGGTCGGCGCGTTCACCTTCGCTCGGAGCCACCTATGCCCGCCCCCGTCCTGTCCGGCCCGCAATATTTGCGAGAGGGCCTCAAGCTGGTCTTGAGCCCGGGCCTGCGCTTGTTTGTACTCTTGCCCCTGGCGATAAACCTGGTGCTGTTCGTCGGATTGATTTACCTGGCCGGCCATCAGTTCAGCCTGTGGGTCGATACGCTGATGCCGTCGCTGCCAGACTGGCTCAGTTTCCTCAGCTATGTCCTCTGGCCCCTGTTCGTGGTGCTCGTCGTGCTGATGGTGTTTTTCACCTTCACCATGCTCGCCAACGTCATCGCCGCCCCGTTCAACGGCTTTCTCGCGGAAAAAGTCGAAGTGGTCATCCGTGGCACCGACGACTTCCCGGCCTTCAGCTGGGCCGAGTTGATCGCCATGATCCCGCGGACCCTTGGCCGGGAAGCGCGCAAGCTCGGCTATTTCCTGCCCCGCGCCCTGGGGCTGTTCGTGCTGTCGTTCATCCCCGTGGTCAACCTGGTGGCGGCACCGCTGTGGCTGCTGTTCGGCGTGTGGATGATGGCGATCCAATACATCGACTACCCGGCGGACAACCACAAGCTGGGCTGGAACGAAATGCTCGCCTGGCTGCGGGAAAAGCGCTGGCAGAGCCTGGGCTTTGGCGGCAGCGTGTACCTGGTGTTGCTGATCCCGGTGGTGAACATCCTGATGATGCCGGCAGCGGTGGCCGGCGCGACGTTGTTCTGGGTCCGTGAGCAAGGTGCCGAGACCGCGTTGGCCCGCCAGGGCTGAGCCGGTCATAAATCCATCATCCTGGCGTCACAATGACGACATGGCCCCGGTCGACACTGGGGTCATGACCACACCTCTGCACATTACCCTGATCACCGAAACCTTCCCGCCGGAAATCAATGGCGTGGCCAATACCCTGGGCCGCCTGTACGACGGCCTGCGCGCCCGCGGGCATCAGGTCGAGCTGATACGGCCGCGCCAGGTCGACGACCCACGCCAGGCCAGTGACGAGCAGTTGCTGCTGTGCCGGGGCTGGCCGCTGCCGGGCTATCCGGGTTTGCAGTGGGGCCAGGCGTCGATGCACAAACTGCTCAGACGCTGGAAACGCCATCGTCCGGACGTACTGTACATCGCCACGGAAGGCCCCCTGGGTTTGTCTGCGCTGCGGGCGGCGCGACGCCTGGGCATCTCGGTGGTCAGTGGTTTCCACACCAATTTCCAGCAATACACCCAGCAGTACGGCCTTGGGCTGTTGAGTCGCGTGCTGACCCATTATCTGCGTTGGTTTCATAACCGCTCCAACCTGACCCTGGTCCCCAGCCTCAGTCAGCGCATGGAGCTGGAGCGTCGGCACTTCGAACGCGTGGCGCTCTTGTCTCGCGGCGTGGACAGCCAGCTGTTCCATCCGGCCAAGCGCTGCGCCACCCTGCGCGAAGCCTGGGGCCTGGGCGACGACGACATTGCCGTGCTCCATGTCGGACGCCTGGCACCGGAAAAAAACCTGGGACTGCTCAAACGCAGTTTCGACACGCTGTGCAGCGCTTTTCCGGGGCGTCGGATGAAGCTGGTGGTGATCGGCGACGGCCCGCAGCGCGCCGAGCTGGAGCAGGAATTGCCCGAGGCGATCTTTTGCGGCTCGCAACGCGGTGAGGCGCTGGCCAGCCACTATGCGTCCGGAGATGTGTTTGTCTTTCCGAGCCTGACCGAAACCTTCGGCAACGTGGTGTTGGAGGCGCTGGCGTCCGGGCTGGGCGTGGTGGCCTATGACCAGGCCGCCGCCGCGCAGCACATTCGCCATGGGTACAACGGTGTGCTGGCAATGCCGGGGGATGAAGAAGCGTTCTGTGAGGGGGCCCGTTGGCTGTTGGAAGAGCGCGAGGCCTTGCGTTGCGTGAGGCTCAATGCGCGCCAACATGCCAGTCGCCAAGGTTGGGCGGCGGTGATCGAGCAATTCGAGGCGCAGTTGCGTGGGGTTTGTGTCGGCGAATCAGTGATACCCGCTGCGCCGACAGTGCGCTGAGTCTTCGGCGATATTGAGATCGCCATCGCGAGCAAGCTCGCTCCCACAGGGGATCTTAGTCGAACACCAGACTCATGTTCGCTGAAGATCAAAATGTGGGAGCGAGCTTGCTCGCGATAGCGTCAGATCAGGCGCCGCTTAAACCAGGGTCATCAACGCCTCGCGACTGAACGGCAAGATCTCCTGCTCCCGTCCTTCGCGCACTTTTTGTGCCCAGTCCGGATCCACCAGCAGCGCACGCCCCACCGCCACCAGGTCGAACTCGTCGTTATTCAGGCGCTCCAGCAGTTTCTCCAGGCTGGCCGGCTGCGCGACTTTGTCGGTGTTGACCATGAACTGCAGGAACTCGCCATCCAGGCCGACGCTGCCGACGGTGATGGTGGGCTTGCCGGTGAGCTTGCGGGTCCAGCCGGCCAGGTTCAGCTCGGAGCCTTCGAACTCCGGCTCCCAGAAGCGCCGCGTCGAGCAGTGGAAAATATCCACGCCCGCCTCGGACAATGGCTTGAGGAATTCGCCCAGGGCTTCAGGGGTCTGCACCAGACGCGCGGTGTAGTCCTGCTGTTTCCATTGGGAGAAGCGGAAAATGATCGGGAAACCCTCGCCCACCGCCGCGCGCACGGCACGAATCAATTCGATCGCAAAGCGCGAACGGTTGGCCAGGCTGCCGCCGTAACCGTCGGTGCGCTGGTTGCTGCCTTCCCAGAAGAACTGGTCCACCAGGTAGCCGTGGGCGCCGTGGATTTCCACGCCGTCCATGCCGATGCTTTGAGCGTCTTTTGCCGCCTGGGCGAACGCGGCGATAATCTCGTCAATGTCCGCCTGGGTCATGCCGTGGACCACCACCTGGCCGTCCTTGAGCTTTTCGCTCGGGCCATAGCCCGGCACGCTGGTGTCCGGCTCAGTGCCGATGCGTCGCACACTGCCCACATGCCACAGCTGTGGAACGATCTTGCCGCCTTCGGCGTGTACCGCATCAACCACTTTTTTCCAGCCGGCCAACGCGGCGTCACCATAGAAATGCGGCACGTTCGGGTAGCCGTTGGAAGCCTTGTGCCCCACCGTCGTGCCCTCGGTGATGATCAGGCCAACCCCGGCCGCCGCACGACGACGGTAATACTCGATCACCTTGCTGTTCGGCACGCCACCCGGCGAAAAGGAACGGGTCATCGGCGCCATCACCACGCGGGTCGGCAGCTCGAGCGTGCCGAGGTGGAAGGGTTTGAACAGGGCTTTTACAGGCATGGGGGCACTCCACGGGACAAGGTCGCAGGTCGATATGACGGCGATAATATGTGCCGTGCCTGGTGCTGGGTAGCACTATTGATTGGAATGATTAAGGATTAAAAGGGAGCCGAGCGGATCGCGATTGGGTGGACTGACCCGACCGCGCAGCCGGATGCAAAACCTGTGGCGAGGGGATTTATCCCCGCTGGGCTGCGCAGCAGCCCTAAAATCTGATATCTCGGTGTGTCAGCCTAATCAAGTTGCTTGCTCTTGGGGCTGCTTCGCTGCCCAGCGGGGATAAATCCCCTCGCCACAGGGGGGGCAGCGCCGGGCTTTCAAGCCAGCGCTTTTTCGATCGCCTGGATCACCGTGGGGTCATCCGGCGCCGTGCGCGGCGAGAAACGCGCCAGCACCCGACCATCCTTGCCGAGGAGGAACTTTTCGAAGTTCCAGGTAATGTCCCCGGGAAACTCGGCCCCCTCGCCCGCCAGCAGGCGGTACAACTGGTGACGATCATGGCCGTTCACGTCCAGCTTGCTGGACAGCGGGAACGTCACGCCGTAGTTGAGGCTGCAAAAGTCCTGGATTTCCTGCTCGGTTCCCGGTTCCTGCCCGGCGAACTGATTGCAGGGCAGGCCCAGCACGCTGAAGCCCTTGGCCTTGTATTGCTGATAGAGATTTTCCAGCGCCGCGTATTGAGGCGTCAGGCCACATTTGGAGGCGACGTTGACCACCAGCACGACTTGCCCCTTGAACGGCGCCAGAGCAAGCTCCTGACCATCCAGGGCTTTGAGTTTAAGGTCGTGGAAAGCACTCATGACGAACTCCAGGTTTGCGGATCTTTTCGAAACAGCCATGGTTGATGCTAACAGCAACCGACTAAAAAGGCGCCGTATGGCGCCTTTCCAGTTCACTGGTCATTTGAGCGTAGCGCACAAATCAGTGGTGATGGCCGCCTTCGCCATGGACGTGACCATGGGCAATTTCTTCTTGGCTGGCGTCACGGATGTCGACGATCTTGACTTTGAAGTTCAAACGCTGGCCGGCCAACGGGTGGTTGCCGTCAACGGTGACGTCGTCGCCTTCCAGGTCGCGAATGGTGACGATCTGCATCTGGCCATCGGGGGCGGAAGCGTGGAACTGCATGCCCACTTCCAGCTCATCAACGCCTTCGAACATGCTGCGGCTCAGGGTGCTGACCAGTTCGGCGGAGTACTCGCCATAGGCGTCTTCCGGCTCGACGGTAACGTCCAGGTCGTCACCGACCGTTTTGCCTTCCAGGGCTTTTTCCAAGCCCTGGATGATGTTGCCTGCGCCATGCAGGTAGACCAGCGGAGCGCCGCCGGCAGAGCTGTCGATGACCTCACCAGCGTCGTTGGTCAGGGTATAGTCGATGGAGACAGCCTTATTGGCGGCGATCAGCATGGGGCGAGACCTTTTGCATAAGAATGAAGAACGGACAAGTCTAAACAAGGATTTGCCCGAAAGCGAACGGAACCCGGACAAACGGACTTGCCCGAACAGACCGACGGTCACCGGTTTTCATCAGGACGAGGACGGGCACTGGGTGGCCGAGCTTTCCTGTGGCCATACCCAACACCTGCGCCACCAGCCACCCTGGCAGTCCCGGGCCTGGGTACTGGACCCTGCGCAACGCATTGAAAAAATAGGCCAGCCCTTTGACTGCGGCTGGTGCGCACAGGCCCCGGTTAGCGATAACCTTGGCGACTGGAATTGATGGTAGATGACCAGTCATAGGTCACACCCTTGCCATGCTCCCTTAGAGAATCCGCATGCAAACTTTTTTTATCGCGCCCACCGATTTTGGTGTGGGCCTGACCTCCATCAGCCTCGGGCTGGTGCGTACCCTTGAACGGGCCGGGCTGAAAGTCGGCTTTTTCAAACCCATTGCCCAACCTCACCCCGGCGACACCGGGCCGGAACGCTCCACCGAGCTGGTGGCCCGCACCCATGGCCTCAAGCCGCCGCAGCCCCTGGGCCTGGCGCACGTCGAGCGCATGCTCGGCGACGGCCAGCTCGATGAGCTGCTGGAGGAAATCATTACCCTTTATCAGCAGGCGGCCATCGGCAAGGACGTGCTGGTCGTCGAAGGCATGGTCCCGACCCGCAACGCCAGCTACGCCGCCCGGGTCAACCTGCACCTGGCCAAGAGCCTGGACGCCGAGGTCATCCTGGTGTCGGCACCGGAAAACGAAGTGCTGACCGAACTGTCTGGCCGGGTAGAGTTGCAAGCGCAGTTGTTTGGCGGGCCGAAGGACCCGAAGGTTCTCGGGGTGATCCTGAACAAGGTCCGCACCGACGAAAGCATGGAGGCGTTTTCCGCACGGCTCAAAGAGCACTCGCCCTTGCTGCGCAGCGGCGATTTCCGCCTGCTCGGTTGCATCCCGTTTCGCCCCGAACTCAATGCCCCGCGCACCCGCGACGTGGCCGACCTGATGGGCGCGCAGGTGCTCAATGCCGGCGACTACGAAACCCGGCGCATGAGCAACATCATCATTTGCGCCCGCACCATGCGCAACACCGTGGAACTGCTCAAGCCCGGCGTGCTGGTGGTGACCCCCGGCGATCGCGACGACATCATCCTGGCCGTGAGCCTGGCAGCGATCAACGGCGTGCCGCTGGCCGGGCTGCTGCTGACCAGCGACACCCTGCCCGACCCGCGCATCATGGACTTGTGCCGCGGCGCCTTGCAGGCGGGGTTGCCGGTTCTGTCGGTAAGCACCGGCTCCTATGACACCGCTAACCTGCTCAACGGCCTGAACAAGGAAATCCCCATTGATGACCGTGAACGTGCAGAGATCATCACCGATTTTGTCGCCAGCCACCTGGACGCCAAGTGGCTGCACCAGCGCTGCGGCACGCCACGGGAAATGCGCCTGTCGCCAGCGGTGTTCCGCTATCAGTTGATCCAGCGCGCCCAGGCCGCCAACAAACGTATCGTGCTGCCCGAGGGCAGCGAACCTTTGACCGTCCAGGCTGCCGCCATTTGCCAGGCCCGGGGCATTGCCCGCTGCGTGTTGCTGGCAAAACCGGCCGACGTCGAAGCGGTGGCCCGCGCCCAAGGCATCGAACTGCCGCCGGGGCTGGAGATTCTCGACCCGGATTCGATTCGCGAACGCTACGTCGAACCCATGGTGAGGTTGCGCAAGAGCAAGAGCCTGAACGCGCCGATGGCTGAGCAGCAATTGGAAGACACCGTGGTCATCGGCACCATGATGCTGGCGCTGGATGAGGTCGACGGGCTGGTGTCCGGGGTCATCCATTCCACCGCCAACACCATCCGCCCGGCCTTGCAACTGATCAAGACCGCACCGGGTTGCACCCTGGTGTCTTCGGTGTTTTTCATGCTGTTTCCCGAAGAAGTGCTGGTCTATGGCGACTGCGTGATGAACCCGCATCCCAGCGCTACGGAGCTGGCGGAGATTGCCCTGCAGAGTGCCGATTCGGCCGCCGCGTTCGGCATCACGCCGCGAGTGGCGATGCTCAGCTACTCCAGCGGTGAGTCGGCCAGCGGCGAAGAAGTGGAAAAAGTTCGCGAAGCCACCCTGCTCGCCCACGAGGCCCAGCACGGCCTGTTGATCGATGGTCCGCTGCAATACGACGCCGCCGCCAACGAAACCGTGGCACGGCAATTGGCGCCCAACAGCCAGGTGGCCGGTCGGGCGACGGTGTTCATCTTCCCGGACCTCAACACCGGCAACACCACCCACAAGGCCGTGCAGCGCAGCGCCGATTGCGTCAGCCTCGGACCGATGCTGCAAGGCTTGCGCAAACCGGTGAATGACTTGCCGCGCGGCGCCCAGGTCGACGACATCGTGTACACCATCGCCCTGACCGCGATCCAAGCCGCCAACCGACCTTTGGACATTTAAATGCTGGACTTTCTGCCTGCCCCCTTGCGCGGCGTCATTGCCTCGCTGCTGTTGGCGCTGAACACCATCGCCTGCTGCACACCGCTGTTCATCGTGGCGATCTTCAAGCTGTTGCTGCCCTTCCCCGCCGCCCAGCGCTTCACCGATTGGCTGATGGGCCACATCCACGAAGCCTGGATCAGCAACAACAAGGCCTGGATGAACCTGCTGCGTCGTACCCGTTGGCACCTCAGCGGCCTGGAGGGCCTGGACTACCAGCATTCGTACCTGATCACCAGCAACCATCAGAGCTGGGTCGATATCATGGTGTTGCAGTACGTGCTGAACCGACGCATCCGGCCGTTGAAGTTTTTTCTCAAGCAGGAACTGATCTGGGTACCGGTGATCGGCCTGGCCTGGTGGGCGCTGGGCTTCCCGTTCATGAAACGCTACTCCAAGGCTTACCTGGAAAAGCATCCGGAAAAGAAAGGCAAGGACCTGGAAACCACCCGCAAGACTTGCGCGAAGTTTCGCGACAATCCCGTGGGTATTTTCAATTTCGTCGAAGGCACTCGTTTCACCGAAGGCAAGCATGCCCAGCAGCAGTCACCGTTTCGCTACCTGCTCAAGCCCAAGGCCGGCGGCATCGCGTTTGTGCTCGACGCCATGGGTGAGCAACTGGAGTCGATCATCAACGTGACGATCCATTATCCGGGCGGGCGTCCGGGGTATTGGGATCTGCTGTGCGGCAAGATGGACGAGGTGGTGGTGCATTTCCAGGAACTGAAGATCCCACCGCAGTTCATTGGCAAGAACTACGATCAGGACGGCGTGTATCGCCTGGAGTTCCAGGGCTGGATCAACCAGTTGTGGCAGGACAAGGATGCGTTGCTTGCGCAGATGCACCGCGAATATCCCTCTAAGTCTTGAGGTGACTGCACTGGCCTCATCGCGAGCAAGCCCACGATAGCGTCCCTCCAGACAACAAAAAGCCCGCCGATGATCACTCACCTGCGGGCTTTTACTTGCCGCTTGCAGCTAAAAACTTAAAGCGGCACCTCTTTATATCGCCCCACGCTTGCGCAGTAGATCCAGCACCTGCTTGACGCTTTCTTCCAGTGTCAGCGACTGGGTGTCGATCACCAGGTCGGCATCCAGCGGCACGTCATACGGGAAGGATTCGCCTGGGATGTTGTCGCCAGCGGCGGCATACAACCCTTGCGGATCACGCTGGGCGCACACCGCTGGCGAGGCCTGGACGTAGACCGTCAACAGACGCTCCTTGCCGATCAGGTCCTTGGCCTGCTCACGCCCTTCGGCATTTGGCGCAACGAACGCGGCGAGGGTCAGCAGGCCGGCTTCGTTGAACTGACGGGCGACGTGAGCCGCACGGCGCCAGTTCTCGGTACGCCCGGCACGATCCTGCGGCAGGCCCTTGTTCAGGTCATGGCGCAGGTTCTGGCCATCGAGGACGAAGACCGCGCGCCCCATGTCGAACAACTTGCGCTCCACCGCATAGGCCAGGGTGCTTTTACCCGCGCCCGACAAGCCGCTGAACAACACCGTGGCCGGCTGCTGGCCAAAGCGCTGGGCACGCTCTTGCACCGACACATGGGCCAGTTTGCCGTGGTGCGTGCTGCTGCCGTGAGCCAGCGGCTGGGCGACGATCATGCCGGCACCGACGGTGCCGTTGGTCAGGCGATCGATGACGATGAACGCACCGGTGGTGCGGTTGCTCTCGTAACCGTCCAGGGCGATCGGCGCATCCAGGGCGATCTTCACTTTGCCGATTTCGTTGAGCTGCAACGCGCTGGCCGGACCCTCTTCAAGGGTGTTCACATCCACCTTGTTGACGATGCTGGCAATCGAGCCCGGCACGTAACTGGTGGCGCGCTTGATGTCGTATTTCTTGCCCGGCAACATCGGCTCTTCGGCCATCCACACCAGCATCGCTTCGAAGCTGTCGGTGACCGGCGGCACGTTGTCGGCATGCACCAACAGGTCGCCACGGGAGATGTCGATCTCGTCTTCCATGGTCAGCGTGACTGCCTGGCCAGGACCGGCGTGTTCCAGCTCGCCTTCGAAAGTGACGATGGATTTGACGCGGCTGCTCTTGCCCGACGGCAGCACCACCACTTCGTCGCCCTTGTGCACGATGCCGCTGGCGAGGGTTCCGGCGAAACCGCGGAAGTTCAGGTTCGGACGGTTGACGTACTGCACCGGGAAACGCAGGTCGGTGAAGTTACGGTCGCCCGCCACTTCCACCGTCTCGAGGATTTCCATCAGCGACTGGCCGGTGTACCACGGCGAGCGCTCGGATTTGTTCACCACGTTGTCGCCCTTGAGGGCCGACATCGGCACGAAGTGCATGCTGGTGGGCTTCATCTTCAAGCCTTCGGCGAACTTCAGATAGTCGGCCTTGATCGACTCGAACACGCCCTGGTCGAAGTCCTTGAGGTCCATCTTGTTGATGGCCACGACGATGTGCTTGATGCCCAGCAACGAGGCGATGAAGCTGTGGCGTCGGGTCTGGGTCTGCACGCCATAGCGCGCGTCCACCAGGATGATCGCCAGGTCACAGGTGGACGCACCGGTGGCCATGTTGCGAGTGTACTGCTCATGGCCCGGGGTATCGGCAATGATGAACTTGCGCTTGGCGGTGGAGAAATAGCGGTACGCGACATCAATGGTGATGCCTTGTTCGCGCTCGGCCTGCAGGCCGTCGACCAGCAACGCCAGGTCGATGTCGTCACCGGTGGTGCCGACTTTCTTCGAATCGCGGGTGATGGCTTCCAGGTGATCTTCGTAGATCATCTTGGAGTCGTGCAGCAGGCGCCCGATCAGGGTGCTCTTGCCGTCGTCGACGTTACCGCAGGTCAAAAAGCGCAGCAGCTCTTTACGCTCGTGCTGGCCCAGGTAGGCGAGGATGTCCTCGCTGATCAAATCAGATTGATGCGACATGACAGCCCCTTAGAAATAACCTTGACGTTTTTTATCTTCCATCGAGCCTGCGCCATCGTGGTCGATGACCCGGCCCTGGCGCTCGGAAGTTCGCGTCAGGAGCATTTCCTGGATGATGTCCGTCAGGCTTTCGGCCTCGGACTCCACCGCGCCCGTCAACGGGTAGCAGCCAAGGGTACGGAAACGCACTTTCTTCTTGACGATACGGGCTTTGTCTTCATCGGACAGGTGCTCGAGGATGCGCTCGTCGTCAATCATGATCAGCGTGCCGTTCTTCTCGATCACTTCACGCTCGGCGGCAAAGTACAGCGGCACGATCGGGATGCCTTCGAGGTAGATGTACTGCCAGATGTCCAGCTCGGTCCAGTTCGACAGCGGGAATACGCGGATCGACTCGCCTTTGTTGACCTTGCCGTTGTAGACGTTCCACAGCTCCGGGCGCTGGTTCTTCGGGTCCCAGCGGTGCTTACTGTCACGGAACGAGTACACGCGCTCCTTGGCACGGGATTTCTCTTCATCGCGACGGGCACCGCCGAACGCGGCGTCGAAACCATATTTGTCCAGGGCCTGCTTGAGGCCTTCGGTCTTCATGATGTCGGTGTGCTTGGCACTGCCGTGGGTGAACGGGTTGATGCCCTGCGCCACGCCGTCCGGGTTCACGTGGGTGATCAGGTCCAGGCCCAGTTCCTCGACCATGCGATCGCGAAACTTGTACATTTCCTGGAACTTCCAGCGGGTGTCGACGTGCATCACCGGAAACGGCAACTTGCCGGGGAAGAACGCCTTGCGTGCCAGGTGCAGCATCACGGCGGAGTCTTTACCGATGGAGTACAGCATCACCGGGTTATCGAACTCGGCGGCCACCTCGCGGATGATGTGGATGCTTTCCGCCTCCAGCTGTTTCAGATGCGTCAGTTTGTCGACCATGGCTACTCACGAAAACTTTCTTATGAACGGCCAGCGGGCCGTGTTCGAGCGGGGAATCCTAGCACAGCGACCTCTTCTAATCAGGGCGCCAACTAGATCGAAACAGCATATGGATATGCCTGGTGGTTCGGGCACTGCTACAGCTTTTTGTGGGGAGCGAGCTTGCTCGCTCCCACAATGGTTATAAGCAGTCAAATGGGATTCGGGCAATCGATGAAGATGTGCTCCAGGGCAAAGCGTCGCGCCAGGTAGTCTCCCAACGCCTGGACGCCATAGCGTTCAGTGGCATGATGCCCGGCGGCGATGAAGCTGATGCCGTTTTCCCGCGCACTGTGGAACGTCTGCTCCGACGCCTCGCCGCTGAGGTACAGGTCGACGCCGGCCAGCACCGCCTGATCGATATAGCCCTGGCCGCCACCGGTGCACCAGCCAACCCGACGGATCATCTGTTCGCCTTCGATCAACAACGGCTCACGCCCCATGACTTCCTGGACCTTGCGCGCGAAATCCCGGGCCGTCATCGGTTCGGACAGGGAGCCGACCAGGCCGACGATCTTGGGATTGTCCGGATCCAGCGGTCCCTCGACCGTGATGTCCAACTGGCGGGCCAGTTGCACGTTATTGCCCACCTCCGGGTGCAGGTCTAACGGCAAGTGATAGGCCAACAGGCTGATATCATGCTTGAGCAGGGTCTTGAGACGACGCTGTTTCATGCCGGTGATGCAAGGGTTTTCGCCCTTCCAGAAATAACCGTGATGCACCAGCACCAGGTCGGCCTCGGCCTCGACGGCAGCGTCAAGCAAGGCCTGGCTGGCGGTGACACCACTGACAATGCGCATCACCTGGGGTGCGCCTTCGACCTGCAGGCCGTTGGGGCAGTAATCGGCAATCCGGCTGCTGGCCAGGTAACGGTCCGCTTCTTCGACCAGGGTGTTCAGGGCTACTGCCATGAAAAGACTCCTAAATATCCCGTTCAGAGGCACGCGCGGCCTCGTATAATGCGCGACATTATGGGCGGTCTCATACCGCCTGCAACCTTTGTAGGACGTGCTTAATGCTCAAGGCGCTGCGTTTTTCCGGCTGGCCGCTGTTGGCCGGCGTGCTTGTCGCTCTACTGATTATCCAGCGCTACCCGGAATGGGTCGGCCTGCCAAGCCTTGATGTCAACCTGCAGCAGGCGCCGCAAACCAAGGCTGTGCAACAGGGGCCGGTGTCCTACGCCGACGCCGTGACCACCGCCGCGCCAGCCGTGGTGAACCTGTACACCACCAAGGTCATCAACAAGCCCAGCCATCCGCTGTTCGAAGACCCGCAATTCCGGCGGTTCTTCGGCGACAACTCGCCCAAGCAGAAGCGCATGGAGTCGAGCCTGGGGTCGGGCGTGATCATGAGCCCGGAAGGCTACATCCTGACCAACAACCACGTCACCAGCGGTGCCGACCAGATCGTGGTGGCCCTCAAGGACGGTCGTGAAACCCTGGCCCGGGTGATCGGCAGCGACCCGGAAACCGACCTCGCGGTGCTGAAGATCGACCTCAAGAACCTGCCGGCCATTACCATCGGCCGCTCCGACAGCATCCGCATCGGTGACGTCGCCCTGGCTATCGGTAACCCGTTCGGCGTCGGCCAGACCGTGACCATGGGCATCATCAGCGCCACCGGGCGCAATCAGCTGGGTCTGAACAACTACGAGGATTTCATCCAGACCGACGCCGCGATCAACCCCGGCAACTCCGGCGGCGCGCTGGTGGACGCCAACGGCAACCTCACCGGGATCAACACGGCGATCTTTTCCAAGTCCGGCGGCAGCCAGGGCATCGGTTTCGCCATTCCGGTGAAGCTGGCGATGGAGGTGATGAAGTCGATCATCGAACACGGCCAGGTGATCCGGGGCTGGCTGGGCATTGAAGTCCAGCCGCTGACCCAGGAGCTGGCGGAGTCGTTCGGCTTGTCCGGGCGGCCCGGCATCGTGGTGGCGGGGATTTTCCGCGACGGTCCGGCGCAGAAGGCCGGCCTGCAACTGGGCGATGTGATCCTGAGCATCGATGGCGAACCGGCCGGCGATGGCCGCCGCTCGATGAACCAGGTGGCGCGAATCAAGCCCACCGATAAGGTGACCATCCAGGTCATGCGCAATGGCAAGGAACTCAAGCTCACCGCTGAAATCGGCCTGCGCCCACCGCCGGCACCGGTAGTGCTCAAGGAAGAGCAGTAGCCGCGAAGCACATCCTGTGGCCTGGCAAAAACCTGTGGCGAGGGGATTTATCCCCGCTGGGTTGCGCAGCAACCCCAAAATCAGACACCGCGGTCCATCAGATGAACCGCACCAACTGGTCTACGGCTGCTGCGCAGCCGAACGGGGATAAATCCCCTCGCCACAAAGATTCCTACCTGCATTTCCAAGTGATCCCCTTGGCAACCCCATCCAGATTTCACTTGAAATTACAGATAGCATAAATTCTCATTAGTAGTGTTATATTGTTTCAATTCTAAGAATTGGAACAATATAACATGCCGCCTTTAAAACGGATTTCCCTCGCAGGCCTGGCCCTGGGCCTGCTGGGCGATCCGGCCTACGCCGAAGACCTCCAGCCTCTGGAGCTGGACGCCATCACCGTGACGTCCGACTACGAATCCCCCACCAGGCCCGTCACAGGCTATCGCGCCACCCGCTCCGCCAGCGCCACCAAAACCGACACCGCTCTGCGCGACATCCCGCAATCGATCAGCGTGATTCCCGCCAGCGTGCTCAAGGACCTGGGCAGCACCAACGTCGAACGGGCATTGGAATACGCCGGCGGTGTATCGAAGCAGAACAACTTCGGTGGCCTGACGCTCTACGAATACAGCGTGCGCGGCTTCACCACATCGGAATTCTACAAGGACGGCTTCAGCGCCAACCGTGGCTATCCGAGCACGCCGGACGCGGCGAACATCGAACGCATCGAAGTGCTCAAGGGCCCAGCCGCCAGCCTGTATGGACGGGGCGATCCAGGCGGTACGGTGAACATAGTCACCAAGAAACCCCAGCCCGAAGCCTTCACCACCTTGCAAACCAGCGCTGGCAGTTGGAATCGCTACCGCACTGCGCTGGACGTCAACACGCCACTGGACGCCGAAGGCAACGTGTTGTCGCGGGTCAATCTGGCGGTCGAGGACAACAATAGCTTTCGCGACCATGTCGGCAGCAAACGTGTTTTCGTTGCGCCTTCCATCAGTTGGCAACTGAACCCCGATACGCGGTTGCTGGTGGAAAGCGAAATCGTGCGCCACAGCTCGACGTTCGACCGCGGCATCGTCGCTCCGAACAATCGCTGGAGCGGCGTATCCCGCTCGACCTTTTTGGGCGAACCCAACGACGGCGACATCGACAATCACAACAACATGCTCCAGGCCGCCCTCGAGCATCAGCTCAACGACACCTGGCAACTGCGCCTGGCCAGCCATTACAAGCAGGGCGAACTCTGGGGCTTCGCTTCCGAGGCGCGCGCGCTGAACGCCGATGGCCACACGGTGAATCGCCGCTACCGCGAGCGTGACAACAATTGGCACGACAGCATCACTCAGTTGGAATTGCGCGGCCTGTTCGACTTCGGTCCCTGGCAGCACGAACTGTTGATCGGCAGCGAATACGAGGACTACCGCAAGAACGAACGCGTGACCAACATCGCCGGCGCTTACCCCATCGACATTTATCAGCCGGTCTACGGCCAGCCAAAACCCACTGGCACGCCCTCCGGCACAGACTTCTTCGAACATGTGCAAAGCCGCGCGCTGAACCTGCAAGACCAGATCGTCTTCACCGACAAACTGCGGGGCATCCTCGGCGTGCGCTATGAGCATTTCGAGCAAAGCATCGACGACCACAACACCCACCTCACCAGCCGCCAACGCCACGACGCCCTGACGCAACGGGCCGGCCTGCTGTATCAGTTGACGCCCGAGGTCGGCCTGTTTGCCAACGCCTCCACCTCGTTCAAACCCAACAATGGCCTGGATGCCAGCGGTAAAGCCTTCGACCCCGAGGAAGGCGTCGGCTATGAAGTGGGGATCAAGAGCGAGTTGTTAGACGATCGCCTGAGCACCACCCTGGCGGCGTTCCATATCGAGAAGGAAAACGTCCTGAACCCGGTCGCCGGCACCGACTTCAGCCGCGCCATCGGCAAGGCGCGGAGCCAGGGCATCGACTTGCAGTTGACCGGGCAGGTGACCGACGCCGTGCGGGTGATCGGCGCCTATGCCTACATCGACGCCGAAGTGACCAAGGGTGACCCGGGAAACCCCACAGGCAGCCGGATCCTCGGCGTCGCTAAACACAGCGGCAGCCTGCTGGGGGTCTACGAATTCCAGGATGGGCACCTGCGCGGCTCGGATGTTGGCGCGGCGTTCACTTACGTCGGCGATCGCTCGGGCGAAGCCGGCAAGGATTTCGAACTGCCGGCCTACCACACCGTGGACCTGCTGGCCCATTACAAGGCCAGCGATGACGTCACCGTGGGCCTGTACCTGAATAACGTCTTCGACGAAAAATACTACGAACGCTCCTACAGCAATTACTGGGTCACTCCCGGCGATCCGCGCAACTTCACTGTCAGCCTCACCCTCGATCTATAAGGAAGTCAGCATGAAATACCCCAAGACCTTCGCTCTGCTCGGCCTGTTCCTGGCCACACAGGCCTCGGCCCATGGCCTGTGGACCGAACAGCGTCGCGGCAACGTCGAAGTGATCTACGGCCACGGTGCCGAAGACAATGCCTTCAAGGCGCAGAAAATCAGCGGTACCTGGGCCTATGACCTGGGCGGCAAGATGATCCCCGTCACCGTAGAGCGCCTGCCGGACCACGCCCGCCTGCAACCACTCAAGCCGCCAGCGGTGCTGGCCGTGGCGATGGACAATGGCATGTGGTCCCAGACGGCCGACAAGAAGTGGATCAACGAAGGCCGCAGCAAAGTGCCCGGGGCGATCGAATCGACCCATACGTTCAAATACAGCCTGGCGATCTATGAACCGGGGGCGAAACTGCCGACGCTTGCACCGATCAAGTTCGTGATCCTGCCGGAAGTCGACCCGCTGACCGTTGGCCCGGGCCTGTCATTGCCGGTACGGGTGCTGCTGGACGGCAAACCGGCGGCTGGTGTGAAACTGGTGGGCGACTACCGCAGCATGCCGAACACCGTCTCGACTGAAACCGACGCAGAAGGCCGAGCCAAGGTACTGGTGCGCAACGAAGGCTTGAATGTGATCGCGGCGCAGATGGAAATTGCGCTCAAGGACAACAAGGACGTGGCCACCCGTGGCGTGTTCACCTCATTGACCTTCCTGGGTGAGCCGCATCACGAGTAACGTTCAGAACCTAATGTGGGAGCGAGCGTGCTCCGGGCGGCGATCCGACGATGAGACCGGCGCAATCACCCCAACGCTCAAGCCGGAGTCAAGCACTCCGGCCCATTGAGTTTCGGATCATTGACCATATTGGCCAATACCCGCTCGCGCAATGGCGCCGGCTCGCTTGCCAGCAGCCCTTGCAAAGCATGCAGTGGTGTCTCGGGGTCGAGCCACAGGCGCTGGCCTTCTTCGTCCAGAATCAACGGCCGGCGCTGACCCGCCGCCGGTTGAGTGATGACCGCCGTGCTCAGCCACACCTGTTCCTGCACCGGATACGCTTCCCAGATCGCGGCGAAAAACAGCGATGAACCCTCCCCCGGCGTCAACCAGTACGGACGCTTGCGCGTACCGCCGCGCCACTCATAGAAACCATTGGCCGGCAGCAGGCAACGGCGCAGGCGCAAGGCCTCGCGGAACATCGGCTGCTCGGCCACGGTTTCGGCCCGGGCATGGGCCGGCGTGCGGGACAGGTCGGTCAACCAAGGCGGCGTCAGGCCCCAGCGCGCCCGGGCCAGTTCACGCTGGCCCTCGGCGTCGGCCCGCAGTATCAGCACCGAATCGTTGGGCGAAATATTCCACTGGGCCTTCTGGTCGGCGGGAAAACCGGGCAGGGCCGCAAAGGAGGGGTTCCAGCGAAACAGGGCATAACGTCCACACATGGGGCAACACGACTCTTGATCGAACAAACGGCCGCCAGCCTAACAGACCAGCGTACCGGGATAGCTGTCCGGTTCATCGCCGGGCAACGGCAGTGCGGCATTGTACGCGGCGATCAACTCCCGGGCGTATTGCGCCTGGTCATCTTCCACTGCCAGTCCCAGCAAGCCCTGCATGGGCAACTCCCCTGCACCGCCCAGCAAATCGCGCCCCACCAGATGTGCCGTGATGCCTTCACTGGCAAGCATGCCTTGCAACAACTCGCCTTCCATCAGGTTTTCCAGCTCGTAGATTCGCCGCATCGGTGTCGCCCCCGTCAGTCGTTTTCGCTGAAGACCTCGAGATGCCATTCCTCGCCATGGACCTGCAACACAAAGGTGATTGGCCGGCAACAGACCTGACAATCCTCGATGTAGGTCTGATCGCCGCCGGACAAGTCCAGGGATGTCTCTACGTCCTCCCCACAATAGGGACATTCATAATGAGCGCTTTCCAGCATCGCGGTCTCCCAGGTGACTTGTGCGTATAATCGCCGGTCTATTTGCAGGGCTATTTTTGTCTGGCTTATCTTCCAGGCCGTGCCCTGTCGTTTTTTCGTCAGAACCTTTACTTACCCTAGCCGTTTCCAACAAGAGAGCATGATGGGCGAATTCGATGCCATCCGACCTTACGACGACAGCGAAGTCCCAGCGGTGCTGGCACGACTGCTCGGCGACAAGGCGTTTCTAGATATCCTCACCCACTTCCGCTTCCCACGCCTGGCCGGCGCCTTCGGCTGGGTGCTCAAACCCCTTATAGCGCAAAGATTGCGCCGTGAGTTCGCCGCAGTGACGTCGGTGGCCACGTTGCAGGACAAAGTGGAGTTCTATGTCGACCACACCATCGAGCGCGCCACCGACGGCGTGACCTATACCGGTGTGGAGCAGTTCAAGTCCGGCAGTGCGTATCTGTTCATCGCCAACCACCGCGATATCGTGATGGACCCGGCCTTCGTCAACTACGCCGTATACCACGCCGGCCTGCCGACGCCGCGCATCGCCATTGGCGACAACCTGCTGCAAAAGCCCTTTGTCAGCGACCTGATGCGCCTGAACAAGAGCTTCATCGTGCACCGCTCCATCACCGGGCGGCGGGAAAAAATGGCGGCATACCAGTTGTTGTCGGCGTACATCAACCATTCGATCCGCAACGACTGCGCCTCGATCTGGATCGCCCAGGCCGAAGGACGGGCCAAGGACGGTGACGACCGGACCGAATCGGCGATCCTCAAGATGTTCCACATGAGCCGCAAGGACGAGCCGTTCGGCGAAGTGATCCAGTCACTGAACCTCACCCCGGTGTCGATCAGCTACGAATACGACCCGTGCGACCAGGCCAAGGCCCGCGAGTTGTACATCCGCGCAACCACCGGCACCTACACCAAGGCTCCGGGCGAGGACGACGTGAGCATCGCCAAGGGCATCACCGGCTATAAGGGCCGGGTCCACGTGAACTTCGCCGCGCCCATCACCGAGTTGTTCGAGGACACCAAGCAACTGGCCCAGGAGATGGATCGGCAGATTCTCGGCGGCTACCGCCTGTTCCCGGTGCACTACCTGGCTTATGCCCAATGGGCCGACGCCGACCCGCAGTTGCAGGTGCCCAAGGCGGCCGAGGTGTTTGGTGCCGAAGAACTGGCCAAGGCCCAGGAAGAATGGCAGCGCCGGCTGGACGCTTGCCCGCCGGAACACCGGCCGTTCCTGGTACTGCAATACGCGACGCCGGTGCGGAATCAGTATCGGGTCAAGGCGGGGTTGGCGCTTTAAGCGACAGGTCTGAGGACACGGTTCCCTGTGGCGAGGGAGCTTGCTGTGGCGAGGGGATTTATCCCCGCTGGGCTGCGCAGCAGCCCCAAACCCTGACAGCTCGGTAAGTCTGGTCGATCACATCAACCTGGTCAGGGCTGCTAGGCAGCCCAAGGGGGATAAATCCCCTCGCCACAGGCCACCATGCCCCGATCAAAACGGTTATCTCATCAGAACTGCGTACTGATCCACGACACCAGCAACGCCAGCGCCAGGCAGCCAAAGCCGAACCGATAGAAGAATCGGTTCATCCGCTGGGTGGCCAGATCCAGCAGCGCTTCGAAGCGTTCGTTGCCATCGCGATTGCGCGCTTCAAGGCAAGCCCGCGCCCGCTGTTCACGGCGGCGCGTCGCATGCAGCACCCAACCGCCCGGGCAGGCAAACAGCAACGCAAGCAAGTTGATCAGTTTGGCGGGGTGGGCGGCGAACAACGAAAGCAGATGCAGCGACATCACGAACCTCAAGCGAAAAACGGACAGGACACGTCCGTGGCCTACGAACAGGGCGCGGATTCTACCGAAAGCCTGCCGCCCTGCACCGTTTTTTCCGACCAGTAACGACCTTCTCCGGCGCCTTCGGATGTTGGCGTAGTGACTTTGTGGCGAGGGGATTCATCCCCGCTGGGCTGCGAAGCAGCCCCGAGCTTTCTACAACCCAAGAGCTTGCGAGTGCTACGCACTCGAACGGGGATAAATCCCCTCGCCACAGGAGAAAGGCCTTAATTCGTCGTAATTCCTTGCGTCACGGTTTCGTCATCTGATTAGGCCACTCTGTCGCCCTTCAAACCTGCCCGGAACCCCTCATGTTGCACGCCGAAAACCAGGATCGCCTGTATCTCATCAGCCCAAGCGACGAACAACAGAACCTCGTCGACAGCCTGTCCTTCAACGTGCAGGACCGACATTGGCTGGTGTATTGCGCCCTCGGCGGCCATCAACATGCCGACCTTCCAGAGACCGACCTGCTGACCGGGATCAGTGTGCTGGAGTTCTATTCCCAGGCCGCCTGAGAACATCGCCCATAAAAAACCCCTGTGGGGCAAGCTCCCACAGGGGTTGTGAGGTTTGTCACTTATTCAGCCAGCACTTGCCCAATGGTCGGATCCTTGAACAGCCGGGTCAGGGCATCGCTCAAGACGTCGCTGACCAGCTTGGTGTTGGTGTCCTGGTTAGGCGCCATGCCGAAACGCTGGTCCAGGGAAGCACCGTAACGACCGCTGTAGCGGCGGTTGGCGTTCTGCACGTCGGAGCGGAAGGTCGCGCCGATGGTGGCCTCGGTCACGTACATGCCTTCCTTGGGTGACTGATACTTGAGCTCGGCCAGGGTTACGGTCAGTTGCGGTGCATTCAAGGCATTGGCGGTCGGCGTGAAGCCCAGCAAACGCACGGCAGCTTCAGCCTGGGCCTGCAGCTTGGGCAGGATCTGCGCGCCCTGCACCGTGATCACACTGGTTTCCGGATACAGCCCGCCACGAGTACCGAGCGTCGGCGACGGACGACCGTCCACCACTCGCACCACCACCGGCTGGCCACGACCCACAGGCGCCAGTTGGGCATTGAGCTTGGGCTCCGGGTTAAGTTGTTGCGGGCTGTGGGCGCAGCCGACGAGGGTCAGACTGGTCACAGCGATCAAACCGAACAACAGGCGTTGCAACATGCTCTTCTCTCCAGAATCGGGCACAAACAGGCCGGCAGTATAGCGGTGCGCCATCGCCGTGAACTAGCGTCGCACGATGAATACTGAAATGTCTGACACGGGCCGTGGTTGCCGGTTCCTGTCACCCCATTGTCACGGTCCTTACACCGGCATGTCATAGCCCGCTGTCAGGCTTGCCCCAAGCTCCCTGACCCGGTATCCGATCATGCGCTTCCTTATTTCCCTATTCACCCCTCGCCCTCATCACCGCAGCTTCGCCTTGCTCGATCGCAACGGCCGTTGCCAGGCGTTCAAGCAGTGCAGCCTGCAACCCATGGGCGAAGGCTGGGTGGAAATCGAAGAGATCCGTCTCAACTGGTTGCACCAGCCATTGCCCGCCAGCGCCCGCGTGCAACCGCTTCCTGCCCGCGCACGTAACCGGCAGCTGTTGACCATCTGACCGGACGGCTAATAAAAGTCATTAAACACGACCATTTCCCTGCGTTTCTTCGATACAATCTCCCCCCGATTATAAGGACGTCTCCTGATCGGGCCTCGCAACACCGCTGATGCGCTGGTATTGGCACCCCGCAACGCCCACAGAGAGCCGCCCACACAGATCGAGTGAAGCTGGCGCGCTTGCTGTTCCTCCAGGCAAATCACCACTTTTCGCGAATCTGCAGAGCTGTCATTACGCTCGGTCACTGAGCTGTCTGCCCGTTTTGCCTGTCATGTACTCCATGGGGGCAACCAAACCGGGCGCAGTGCCAGGCTGGGACAGCCCTTTTTTGAGGTTCACGTCTTCAAAAGAGCGTGAAAAAACGGGTTTTCACAACTTCACGAGAGTGTGGCGAGCAAATGAAGAGTTTTGCGTCTGAACAAGCACCATTAGCGTCTGAAACAGCCCAACGACACAGGACCGGATATCGCTCAAGAACCGGCGCCTGAAGCCTGTCCGCTACGGATTTGGTTGCACGAACGGATGTCTCGGCCATAAGTCGAATTGCCTGCCCGGCGTTTAAATGAGTTCATGTGACTCTTGAGGCCAGGCTGCATGCATCCGCAGTAGGTGCGAAAAATTGCGAAGATTCGGACATGGCGATCCTGGCCATGGATAACTGGGGCGCAACTGACCTGCCCCGCCAATCCTGGCCGCTATGCCGACAATTTGGTGCTGCAGATTTTGGAGACGCGTTAAATGGCGCATAACGAAGCAGTCGATGTAGTTCTGGTAGGGGCCGGCATCATGAGTGCCACCCTGGCCGTACTGCTCAAGGAGCTCGACCCCGCGATCTCGCTGGAAGTCGTCGAGCTGATGGATTCCGGTGCCGCGGAGAGTTCCAACCCATGGAACAACGCCGGTACCGGCCACGCCGGGCTGTGTGAGCTCAATTACACGCCCCAGGCAGCCGATGGCAGTGTCGACATCAAGAAAGCCGTGCACATCAACACCCAGTTCGAGGTGTCGAAGCAGTTCTGGACGTACCTGACTAAAAAAGGCACGTTCGGCTCATCCAAATCGTTCATCGCCCCGGTGCCGCACCTGAGTTTCGTGCAGGGTGAGAAAGGCGTGTCGTTCCTGAAGAAGCGCTTCGAGCTGATGCGCCAGCATCACGCCTTCGCCGACATGGAATACACCGAGGACAAGGCCCGGATGGCAGAGTGGATGCCGCTGATGATGCCTGGCCGGCCGGCCGATGAGGTCATCGCCGCCACTCGCGTCATGAACGGCACCGACGTCAACTTCGGCGCCCTGACCAACCAGTTGCTCAAGCACCTGACCAGCGCCCCGGACACTCAGGTCAAATACTGCAAGCGCGTCACCGGCCTCAAGCGCAACGGCAGTGGCTGGACCGTGAGCATCAAGGACGTCAACTCCGGCAGCACCCGCGAAGTCGACGCCAAGTTCGTGTTCCTTGGTGCCGGCGGTGCGGCGTTGCCGCTGCTGCAAGCCTCGGGCATCGAGGAAAGCAAGGGCTTCGGCGGCTTCCCGGTCAGTGGCCAGTGGCTGCGTTGCGACAACCCGGAAGTGGTCAAGCACCATCAGGCCAAGGTCTACAGCCAGGCCGCCGTGGGCTCGCCGCCGATGTCGGTGCCGCACCTGGACACCCGTGTAGTCGATGGCAAGAAATCCCTGCTGTTCGGGCCATACGCCGGTTTCACCACCAAGTTCCTCAAGCACGGCTCGATCATGGACCTGCCGCTGTCGGTACGTGCCGGCAACATCGGCCCGATGCTGGCCGTGGCCCGGGACAACATGGACCTGACCAAGTACCTGATCAGCGAAGTCATGCAGTCCATGGAACAGCGCCTGGAATCCCTGCGTCGCTTCTACCCCGAGGCGAAAGCCGAGGACTGGCGCCTGGAAGTGGCCGGCCAGCGGGTGCAGATCATCAAGAAAGACCCGAAGAAAGGTGGCGTCCTGCAGTTCGGCACCGAACTGGTGGCGGCCAAGGACGGCAGCCTCGCCGCCCTGCTCGGCGCATCGCCGGGTGCTTCGGTGACCGTGTCGATCATGCTGGAACTGATCGAGCGCTGCTTCCCGGACAAAGCCAAGGGCGAGTGGGCTGCCAAGCTCGCAGAGATCTTCCCGGCCCGGGAAAAAGTGTTGGAAACCGACGCGACGCTGTATCGCAAGATCAACGCGCAGAACAACATTGCGTTGGAGTTGGTTGAAGACAGCAAGGCTCAAAGTTACGCCTGATACTGTGTACTGATAAAAAGCCTCCCGTGCAAACAGGAGGCTTTTTATTACCCGCATTATGACTTCATACTGAACTTGATGCGTGTTCCGCCATGACGAACATAATCATCGTCATCTTCAACCTCTAGTAACTCCGCAACACAGGCACCTGCCGGTTTCGCTTCAACCCAGCGCCGATAAGGCATTGTCTGTCCGTCACTCACCGGCACGCCAGGAATATGCCCGAAACTGAAATGGCAGGTGCGGTTTCCTTGGGTGTAGGTAAATGACTCCCGCTCGGCACGCGCCTGGGGCAAATAATAGGTCAGCTCCTGGCGCTCCCCAGGACTTATCGAAAAGCTGTGACCCGCATTTTCCGGGGCCAGAGACCACGTGAAATCGCTACCCGGCACAATGACCGCTGACGTTGCGTTGAATATTTCCACATTGACGATCTCATCGAACGCATTGGAAACCGAACTTGCCAGACAGCCGATCAGGGCCAATAAACACCCGGCGATACATTTACCTTTATCTTCCATGATAAATAAAACTCCATTTAGCGATTGAAATGAAACCCCTTGGTTTCAACCCAAAAGTAATGGAAATCCAGTTAAAACAAAACAGCCCGAATGGTGACATAACCTTTCGGGCTTAGTTGAGTACGTCATGAAATACTGATGCAGACACTCAAACGTCGTGACGGACGCGGACATGACATTAACGCGATCAGCCACGCGCCTTATTGATCAGTTCAATGTATTCCTCGGCGTTACGCTGGTTCTGGATCAACGCCACGAAATCGTTGCCGTGCTCATCCTTGCCATTAAGGTCGTAACCGGCCTCCACGAAAAACGTCAGGAACCGCTCGAAGTCATCGACCCGCAGCCCACGGTAGGCCTTGATCAGTTTGTGCAGCGACGGCGACGTGGCATCGACCGGTTCGAAATTGAGGAACAGCTTGATCTGTTCATCGCCAATCTCGTCGCCAATCACTTGTTTCTTGTCTTTACGCATTGCCGGCTCCAGCTCGCACAGTTCACGGGGCGGGCAGTTTACCCCCGGCAGGCCTCGCGGCTCAACGCGGGCGTTCGGCACCGGTGTGCAGGTCGGCCCAGATATGACCGTTGGCGTAGGTGAGAAACTGCACGTAGACCGTGTTGTTGCGCAGCAGATCGATGACCACCCGGTACTGAGCCTGAGGATAAGACAGCGTCAGGGTCTTGCTCGCCTCGTCGAAAACCGGTTTCTTCAGGCTTTTGCTTTCGCCGTCGAAGTTAAGGATCACCTGGCTGAGGGTCGCGCCCTTGTTCATCGGCTTGCCCTTGAGACGGACCAGCAAGGGCGAAGTGACCGGTATCGGTTGCTGGTTGGACTGACGCTGGTTACCCAGCACCACCGAATACTCGGTCACTTGCAGCAACTGCTGCTGCTCAGGCTGCTCCTGGCGCACCACCAGGTCATCCGGCGGCAGGAACTGGCTGTGCATCGGCGCGGCCACGGCCGTCAAGGGTAGGCAGGCGATCAACAGTGAAGTGGCGCAGCGGCGGATCGATACACGCATGACAACCTCCAGAATCTTGGCCGGGCACTCTAGCATGAGCAGGAACGCTGGAAATAAACGATCCAGGTCAATACATCCGCGCCATGGGCACGGCATACTCAAGGAGCCATCAGCCCTCGCATCACAGATGCCTCTTGTGGCGAGGGGATTTATCCCCGCTGGGCTGCGAAGCAGACCTAAACCGGATACTCGGTGAATCAGACAGAACACCCCAACCCGATGGGGGCCGCTTCGCAGCCCAACGGGGATAAATCCCCTCGCCACAAGTTGAGTGTTTGCCGGGAATTCGATATTAGCCCCGTTCACTTCGTGGAGTTTCTATGGCCTTCTCCGCCCCACCGATATTTGCCGCCTGGCGCCAGACCTGGCGCGCCGGCTACAACCTGGAACGCCTGCGTGGAGACCTGGTGGCCGGGCTGACCGTCGGCATCATCGCCATCCCCCTGGCCATGGCCCTGGCGATTGCCGTTGGCGTGCCGCCGCAACATGGCTTGTACACGGTGCTGGTGGCCGCGCCCTTGATCGCCCTCACCGGCGGCTCGCGCTTTAACGTCAGCGGGCCGACGGCGGCATTCGTGGTAATCCTGCTGCCCATCACGCAACAGCACGGCCTGGGCGGCCTGTTGTTATGCACCATGCTCGCGGGCCTGATCTTGATCACCCTGGGCCTGATGCGCGCCGGACGGCTGATCCAATACATCCCCTACCCGGTGATCCTCGGCTTTACCGCAGGGATCGGCGTGGTCATCGCCACCTTGCAACTGAAGGACCTGCTGGGGTTGACCACCGTCGGGCAAGCCAAGCACTACATCGAACAGTTGGGCGAACTGATCGTGGCATTGCCCAGTGCCCGGCTCGGCGATGGCATCATCGGCGTCACGTGCCTGGCGGTGCTGTTTGCCTGGCCACGCTGGGTACCGCGGGTTCCCGGGCATTTGGTTGCCTTGCTGGTCGGGGCGCTATTGGGACTGGCGCTGGAGCGCGGCGGTTGGCCGGTGGCGACATTGGGTGAGCGCTTCAGCTACATGGTCGATGGCATCAGCCACCCCGGTATCCCGCCGTTTTTACCGAGCTTCGAGTGGCCTTGGAACCTGCCAGATGGCCAGGGGCATCCCTTGACGCTTTCCTATGATCTGATCCGCCAATTGCTGGGCCCGGCCTTCGCCATTGCCATGCTTGGCGCCATCGAATCGTTGCTGTGCGCCGTGGTGGCGGATGGCATGACCGGCAGCAAGCATGACCCCAATGCCGAGCTGATCGGCCAAGGCCTGGGCAACCTCGTGGCGCCGCTGTTCGGCGGTATCACCGCCACGGCGGCCATTGCCCGCAGCGCGACCAATGTGCGCAGCGGCGCCTCTTCACCGCTGGCGGCGATCATTCACAGCCTTGTGGTGCTGCTGGCGATGGTGTTGCTGGCGCCCCTGTTCAGCTACCTGCCCATGGCAGCCCTGGCGGCGCTACTGGTGATAGTGGCCTGGAACATGAGCGAAGCCGGACACGTGTTGCATACCTTGCGCATCGCCCCGCGCAGCGACGTACTGGTGCTGCTGACCTGCCTTAGCCTGACCGTGCTGTTCGACATGGTCATGGCCGTCGCCGTCGGCCTGCTGCTGGCCGCCGGGCTGTTCATCAAGCGCATGAGCGAACTGACCGACAGCGCCGAACTGCCTCGCCACTTCCACCAGGCCCTGCTGGACATGCCCGAGCATGTGCGCTGCTACGCAATTCGTGGGCCGCTGTTCTTCGGTGCGGCAGAAAAAGCCCTGGACGTGCTGCGCAAGTTCGATCCGGGGGTGCGCGTGGTGGTGGTGGAAATGAGCGCCGTGCCCATGCTGGACATGACCGCGCTGGCTGCGTTTGAAAACATCCTGAAGGATTACCGCAAGCAGGGCATCGGCCTGATCCTGGTCGCGACGGCGCCCAGGGTGCGCCTGAAGCTGCGCCGTGCCGGTATTCATCGCGAGCAGCGGCAATTGGCGTATGTGCAGACCCTGGAGCAGGCGCGGGTCAAGAGCGAGCAGTGGTTGGCCAGCGGCGCGGCTCATCCAAGACTTGCTTGATTCATAGTGAGATCGCTGGTGCACAGCAGATTCATGTGGCGAGGGGATTTATCCCCGCTGGGTTGCGAAGCGACCCCAAACCGATCGACTCGCTCAACCCGGCATACCGAGTCGCCTGATTTCAGGGCTGCTTCGCAACCCAGCGGGGATAAATCCCCTCGCCACAAAAGCTCCGTGCCGGCGACTGATTCGGTGCTCAGTCGAACTGAGCACGCATCCAGGCCCGGTACTCGGCGACGCCTGGCTCACCTTCACGGGGCGCCCAGTGGGCCAGTTCACCTTCGCCCACGGGGCGGTAGGGGCCGGCCTTGCATTCGAACATCAGGCTGTCGGCTTCCAGCACCACCAGTCCGTGATACACGCCGGCCGGCAGGTCGACGCCGAGGCAATCGCCGCCGGCCTGCAAGATGCGCTTGTCCACCACCGCGCCGGCTTCATCGAAGATCAATACCCCCAGCCGGCCCTTGAGCACCAGCAAGGTTTCCGCCTTGTCGGCGCTCAGGTGGCGGTGCGGCGGGATGTAGGTGCAAGGCTGCAAGCCCACCGCCATGCGGTGGCACGGCTCATCCATTTCGTGGAAGTTATGGTGCTGCCGTCCACGAGGGCTGGCCGCGGCTTTTTCGGCCAATCCATCGAACAGTGCATGGTCCAGAAAGCTTGGCCGGGTCATCGACTACATTCCCTTGACGGCGAAAATGCCATTGGCGTTGCGCCAGTAACCTTTGTAGTCCATGCCGTAGCCGAAGATGTAGCGGTCGATACACGGCAGGCCGACGAAATCGGCTTTCAAGTCCGGACGGGCCTTGCGGTCGTGGTCCTTGTCGATCAGCACGGCGGTGTGCACGGCGCGGGCACCGGCGTGTTTGCAGAAGTCGATGATGGCGCCCAGGGTGTGACCTTCGTCGAGGATGTCGTCGATGATCAGCACGTCGCGGTCGATGAACGAAACTTCCGGCTTGGCCTTCCAGAACAAGTCACCGCCGCTGGTTTCGTTGCGATAACGGGTGGCGTGCAGGTAGGACGCTTCCAATGGGAAGTTCAGATAGGTCAGCAGCTTGCCGGAGAAAATCAGTCCGCCATTCATGACGCAGAACACCACCGGATTGGCATCGGCCAGTTGCTCGTTGATTTGCGCACCGACACGGGCGATGGCCGCTTCGACTTCGGCTTCGGTGTACAGGCAGTCAGCCTCTCGCATGATTTGACGGATATGCTCGAGATCAGCGGACATGGCGCTCTCCAGGGGTGGCAGGGTTCGGAAAAGCCGGCAAAGGTACGCATCCCGCCCGGCCAGATCAAGCGTTTGTGGACTAACGTTCTGTATTGTCTATAGGACAACACCCTCGGATAGATTAATCTAGGCCGGTTTTTTTGCCCGCCGCCGGAGCCTTCCCCATGCCCATCCTCGAGATCCGCCATCCGCTGATCAGACACAAACTCGGCCTGATGCGCCGCGCCGATATCAGCACGAAGAACTTCCGTGAACTGGCCCAGGAAGTCGGTGCCCTGCTCACCTACGAGGCCACCAAGGACCTGCCGCTGGAGTCCTATGAAATCGACGGCTGGGCCGGTACGGTCCAGGTGGAGAAAATCGCCGGCAAGAAGATCACCGTGGTGCCGATCCTGCGCGCCGGCATCGGCATGCTCGAGGGCGTACTGAGCCTGATTCCAGGGGCCAAAGTCAGCGCCGTGGGTGTGGCTCGCAACGAGCAGACCCTGCAGGCGCACACCTACCTGGAAAAACTGGTGCCGGAAATCGACGAGCGCCTGGCGATGATCATCGACCCGATGCTCGCCACCGGCAGCTCCATGGTCGCCACCATCGACCTGTTGAAAAAAGCCGGTTGCCGGGATATCCGCGCCATGGTGCTGGTCGCCGCGCCCGAAGGCATCAAGGCCGTGCAAGACGCCCACCCGGACGTGACCATCTACACCGCGTCCATTGACCAGAAACTCAACGAGCACGGTTACATCATCCCGGGCCTGGGCGATGCCGGCGACAAGATCTTCGGCACCAAGCAGAAGGACGCTTGAGCATGCAGGATGAGTTCAACGATCCGCTCTGGCGCCAGGTGCTGTCCGGCGCGCAGATGCTGTTCGTCGCCTTCGGCGCGCTGGTACTGATGCCGCTGATCACCGGGCTGGACCCTAACGTGGCGCTGTTCACGGCCGGCCTGGGAACGATCCTGTTCCAAATCGTCACCGGGCGCCAGGTGCCAGTATTCCTGGCTTCGAGCTTTGCCTTCATCACGCCGATCATCCTCGCCAAGGGCCAGTTCGGCCTGGCCGCGACCATGGGCGGGGTGATGGCGGCAGGTTTCGTCTACACCTTTCTTGGCCTGGCGGTGAAGATCAAGGGCACCGGGTTCATCGACCGGCTGCTGCCGCCGGTGGTCATCGGTCCGGTGATCATCTCCATCGGCCTGGCCATGGCGCCGATTGCCGCCAACATGGCGATGGGCAAGGCCGGCGACGGTACCGAGCTGATTCATTATCAAACCGCGATGCTGATTTCGATGCCGGCCTTGCTCACCACCCTGATCGTGGCGGTGTTCGGCAAAGGCATTTTCCGCCTGGTGCCGATCATTTCCGGCGTGCTGGTGGGCTTCGCCATGGCATTTTTCTTCGGCGTCGTGGACACCGCGAAAATCGCCGCCGCGCCGTGGTTCGCCCTGCCGGCCTTCACCGCACCGGCGTTCAATTGGCAGGCGATCCTGTTCATCGTCCCGGTGGCGCTGGCGCCGGCCATCGAGCACATCGGCGGCGTGATAGCCGTGGGCAGCGTAACCGGTCGCGACTACCTGAAAAAACCCGGCCTGCACCGCACCCTGCTCGGTGACGGCATTGCCACCACCGCCGCCGGCCTGTTCGGCGGCCCGCCCAACACCACCTACGCCGAGGTGACTGGCGCGGTGATGCTGACCAAGAACTACAACCCGAAGATCATGACCTGGGCGGCGATCTTTGCCATCAGCCTGGCATTCATCGGCAAGTTCGGTGCGCTGCTGCAAAGCATCCCGGTGCCGGTGATGGGCGGGATCCTGTGCCTGTTGTTCGGTTCGATTGCGGCAGTGGGCATGAACACCTTGATCCGCCACAAGATCGACCTGGGCGAAGCGCGCAACCTGGTGATCGTTTCGGTCACGCTGGTGTTCGGCATCGGTGGCGTGCTGGTGGGCACCGGCACTGGGCCGGACGACTTCGGTCTCAAAGGCATCGCGTTGTGCGCAGTGGTGGCGATTGCGTTGAACCTGCTGCTGCCAGGCAATGACAGCTGGAAGCACAAGAAGGCGGATGACCCGCTGATTTGATTAGGACTTGATCGCTCCCACGCTCCGCGTGGGAACACCTCTACGGACGCTCCGCGTTCGGCTCTTTGGGACGCGGAGCATCCCCGGCTGCGTTCCCACGCGGAGCGTGGGAACGATCAGCTACAGCGCGATCGGCGCCCGCTCACACAGCGTGCTCAACGCCTTGGCCCACTGCGGCTGGTCATTGAGGCAAGGCACCAGCACCAACTCCTCCCCCCCGGCCTCACGGAACTGCTCGCGCCCGCGATCACCGATTTCTTCCAGGGTCTCGATGCAGTCGGCAACGAACGCCGGGCACATCACCAGCACCTTCTTCACGCCACTTTTAGCCAACTCTTCCAGGCGTGCTTCAGTGTAAGGCTCGATCCACTTGGCACGGCCCAATCGTGATTGGAACGATACCGACCAACTACCATCCGCCAGCCCCATCTGCTCGGCAAACAGTTGCGCGGTGCGAATGCATTGGGCGCGGTAACAGGTCGCCATGACCTCCGGCGGCGCGTTCTTGCAGCAATCGGCGTCTTTGAAGCAATGAAAGCCCGTTGGGTCGAGCTTGGTCAGGTGCCGCTCAGGCAAACCATGGAAACTCAACAACAGGTGATCGTGTTCCTGCATCAGGTACGGCTTGGCGCTGGCCACCAGGGCGTCAACGTATTCGGGCTGATCGTAGAAAGGCTGGAGAATCGAGAACTGCACATCGAGTCTCTTTTCCCGCACGACCCGCTTGGCCTCCTCGATCACCGTGGTCACGGTGCTGTCGGCGAACTGCGGGTACAACGGCGCCAACGTGATCTTCTTGTGCCCCTGGCTCGCCAGCCGCACCAACGCCGACTCAATGGACGGCTCGCCATAACGCATTGCCAGCTCTACCGGTCCCTGGGTCCACTGCGCGGTCATGGCCTGTTGCAGCCGGCGGCTGAGCACCACCAACGGCGAACCCTCCTCCCACCAGATCGAGGCATAGGCATGGGCCGACTGCTCGGGACGCTTGATCAGGATCAGCGACACCAGCAAGCGCCGCACCGGCCATGGCAAGTCGATGACATAAGGATCCATCAGGAATTGATTGAGGTAGCGGCGCACATCGGCCACCGAAGTGGAGGCAGGCGAACCCAGATTCACCAGAAGCAACGCGTGATCGGTCATGCAACGTCCTATTTCAAAGGCGGCTGGACAAGTCTTCCAAGGCCGCAGGCAAATCGGTGAACCGGAATGTGAAACCCGCCGCTTGCAATCGGGCTGGCGTGGCGCGCTGGCTGCCGAGCAACAGCAAGGACAGTTCCCCCAGCGCGATTTTCAACGCAAGCTCCGGCATCGGCACCACGGCTGGCCGATGCAATACATGCCCCAGGGCCTTGGCAAAATCGCGGTTGCGCACCGGGTTCGGAGCGCACGCATTATAAGGACCGCTGACATCAAAGCGGTGCAGAAGAAAATCAATCAGGGCGATTTGATCGTCAATATGAATCCATGGCATCCACTGCCGACCATTGCCGATACGCCCGCCCAGCGCCAGTTTGAACGGCAGCAGCAGCCGCGACAAAAAGCCGCCCTCGGCAGACAGGACCAGGCCGGTACGAACCAGCACCACGCGTATGCCCAACGCCTCGGCCCGTTGCGCGGTTTCTTCCCAGGCGATACACAACTGGCTGGCGAAATCTTCACTCACCGGCCCCGACTCCTCAGTCAACTCACGCTCGCCACCGTCGCCATACCAGCCCACCGCGGAACCGGAAATCAACACCTGCGGTTTCTGCTCGCAACGCTCCAGCCACGCTAGCAAAACCTCCGTCAACGTGATGCGACTGCTCCACAACAACATCTTGCGCTTGTGACTCCAGGGCCGGTCGGCAATCGGCGCTCCCGCGAGGTTGACCACTGCGTCCACCGGCTCGACAACTTCATCGAGCCTGGCAACGCCTCGTACATTTGCCCCACAGATTTTCGCCACCTCTTCGGGCCGGCGACTCCATACCGTCAAGCGATGTCCCTGCCCCAACCAGAGGCGGCAGAGCTGACGTCCGATCAAACCAGTACCGCCGGTCAGCAATATGTGCATGAGATGTTCCTCGCATCGCGTTTTACCCGGCCCATTAGTCTATTTTTATAAGCAGGGATTTTTCGTATCGGACAGGGTCTGTGTTTAACAATAGGACAAGCTGTCCAAACGCGAACGGTAAAACTTATACCAAAAACCCGAATTGTACAGGTTTAAACGACGGCGTAGTCTGTACAGAAAGGTAAACGAGGCCCTCATGACTGTACCTATCGCAATCATCGGCACCGGCATCGCCGGACTTTCAGCCGCCCAGGCCCTGACGGAGGCCGGGCATATCGTTCAACTCTTCGATAAAAGCCACGGCAGCGGCGGACGCATGTCGAGCAAACGCAGCGACGCCGGCGCATTGGACATGGGCGCGCAATACTTCACCGCCCGTGATCGCCGCTTTGTCACGGAGGTCCAGCGCTGGCAAACCAACGGCTGGGCGGCGGAATGGAACCCGCAACTCTACAACTTCCAGAACGGACAACTGAGCCCATCGCCGGACGAACAGACCCGCTGGGTCGGCACACCGCGCATGAGCGCCATCAGCCGCGCCTTGCTCGACAAGTTGCAGGTGCAGTTTTCCTGCCGGATCACCGAGGTGTACCGCGGCCAGGAACACTGGCATTTGCAGGACGCCGAAGGCTTCACCCACGGCCCCTTCGGCCAGGTGGTGATCGCCACGCCCGCGCCCCAGGCCACCGCGTTGCTGGCGGCCGTACCGAAGCTGGCCGCAGTGGCCGCTGGCGTGAAGATGGACCCGACCTGGGCCGTGGCGCTGGCCTTCGAAACACCGCTGGATACGCCCATGGAAGGCTGCTTCGTACAGGACAGCCCCCTGGATTGGCTGGCGCGCAACCGCAGCAAGCCGGGACGCGACAACACGCTCGACACCTGGGTACTGCACGCTACCAGCGACTGGAGCCGGCAGCACATCGACCTGTCCAAGGAAGCGGTGATCGAACATCTGCATGGCGCCTTCGCCGAACTGCTGCACAGCGCGATGCCCGCACCGAGCTTCAGCGTGGCCCATCGCTGGCTCTACGCCCGCCCCGCCGGCAACCACGAGTGGGGCGCCTTGGCCGATGCCGACCTGGGCCTGTATGTGTGCGGCGACTGGTGCCTGTCCGGCCGGGTCGAAGGCGCATGGCTCAGCGGCCAGGAGGCCGCACGCCGCCTGCACGCAAGCCTGCAGTAAGCGCATCACCCATCGATATTCGCTGCTGTCGAAAGAGACAGCAGCCTGCCTGCGACACAGATTGACGTCGCCTCGCCACACAATCCGGTTGACTTGTGCACGTTCGGACCTATGATGAAAATATTGTACAGAAATACAAATCTGTACAAGATTTAGCAATCAGAGGTCGCCTATGTCCAGCACAGCCATCGCCAAACCCAGAATCGCCATCAGCGCCTGCCTGATGGGGGCCGAAGTTCGCTTTAACGGCGGGCACAAGCAATCGCAGTTGTGCAGCCGCACCCTCGTCGACTATTTCGATTTCGTGCCGGTGTGCCCCGAAGTCGCCATCGGCCTGGGCATCCCCCGGGAGCCGATTCGCCTGGTGGGCGACCCCAAACATCCCGAGGCGCTCGGCACGGTGAATCGCGAGCTCAACGCGACCCGGCCACTGGCCGATTACGCAAAGCAAATGGCTGGGGAACTGGATGACATCTGCGGCTATATCTTCATGCAGAAATCGCCGTCCTGCGGACTGGAGCGGGTCAAGGTCTATGACCACAACGGCG
Source organism: Pseudomonas sp. NFACC16-2 (assembly GCF_900119205.1). Lineage (NCBI taxonomy): Bacteria > Pseudomonadati > Pseudomonadota > Gammaproteobacteria > Pseudomonadales > Pseudomonadaceae > Pseudomonas > Pseudomonas sp. NFACC16-2. The sequence goes on from NZ_FPIX01000013.1 coordinate 89,435, forward strand.
TGCCCCAGGACGGCGGCGGCCGCGGGATCTATGCCCAGGCCTTCTGCGAACGCCACCCCGACCTGCCGGTGGAGGAAGACGGTCGCCTCAACGACCCGGTGCTGCGCGAGAACTTCCTGACCCGGGTGTTCGCCTATGCCGCCTGGCAACTTTTGCGTCGCGACGGACTGAGCCGTCGCGACCTGATCGAATTCCACTCGCGCTACAAATACCTGCTGATGGCCCACAACCCAGTGCAATACAAGGCCCTGGGCAATTTGCTGGGCAACATGGGCAAGGCCGACCCCAATGAGTTGGGCCCACGCTATTTCAGCGCATTGATGGCCGCCTTGAAGAAATGCGCCACCCGCCGCACCCACACCAACGTGCTGCAACACCTGAGCGGTTACCTCAAGCGCGCCATCGACGCCGATGACAAACAGGAAGTACAGCATCTCATCGGGCAATATCGCCTCGGCATCGTGCCCTTGGTGGTGCCACTGACGTTGCTCAAGCATCACCTGCGCCAGCACCCCGATCCTTACCTGACGCAGCAGGTCTACCTGCAACCACACCCGGAAAACCTCAGCTTGCGAAACGCTATTTGATGAAGAACGAACCCGACTCCAGCGCCAGCGAAGACCTGGGGGCCGACTTTGCCAAGGCCTTGGCGCAAGGCTGGCTGCCCATACGCGAGGTCGCCCGGCAAACCGGTGTCAACGCCGTCACGCTGCGAGCCTGGGAACGCCGTTATGGCCTGATCGTGCCGCACCGTACCCCCAAGGGCCACCGACTGTTCAATGCCGACCATGTGCAACGGATCCTGAGCATTCTCACCTGGATCGACCGTGGCGTTGCGGTGAGCAAGATCAAGCCTTTGCTGGACACACCGCAGCCACCGACCGAACCCACACAGGTGCCGGAGAATGACTGGCAGCGCCAGCGCCACGCCTTGGTGCTGGCGGTGACGCAACTGGCCGAGCGCCAGATCGACGACCTGGTCAACCAGGCGATGGCGCTGTACCCACCCTGGACCGTGTGCGAGCAGTTGCTCTTGCCGTTGCTGGCCGAGTTGCACCTGCGCTGGCAAGGCCAGTTCGGTGCGCAGCTGGAACGGGTCTTCCTGTACTCGTGGCTGCGCAGCAAGTTCGGCAGCCGGATCTACCACAACAACCGTCAGTTGCGTGGCGCGCCACTATTGCTGGTCAATCATTCGGACTCGCCCCAGGAGCCGCACTTATGGCTCACCGCCTGGCTGGCCAGCAGCGCCGACTGCCCGGTGGAAGTGTTCGACTGCCCTCTACCGACCGGCGAACTGGCCCTGGCGGTCGAGCACCTCAAGGCCCGCGGCGTCCTGCTGTATTCCAGTCACGCACTCAACCTGTCCCAACTGCCCAGGCTGCTGGGCGGAATCGATTGCCCGATCGTCATTGCCGGCCCGGCTGCGTCGATCCACCAAGCCAGGTTATCCACAGGCGTGTCGATGATTGACGTGTCCTGGGCCGAAGATCCGTTATCGGCTCACCGCGAACTGAGTCGCCGAGAACTCCTTTAGATGGAAGACAGCATGCAACTGATCTGGCTGCGCAGCGACTTGCGCCTACACGACAACACCGCCCTCACGGCGGCCGCAGCCCAAGGCCCCTGCGTGGCGGTGTACCTGACCAGCCCCGAACAATGGCGCGCCCATGACGACGCACCGTGCAAGATCGATTTCTGGTTGCGCAACCTCAGCGCGTTGAGTGCGGCCCTGGCCGAATTGAACATCCCACTGCTGATCCGCGCCGCTGCGCATTGGCACCAGGCACCGCAGGTACTGCTCAAGCTGTGTCGCGAACTGAACGTCGACGCCGTGCATGTCAACGAAGAGTACGGCCTGAATGAAACACGACGCGACGCCGAAGTCGCCCGCACGCTGAATGACCAGGGCGTTGAATTTCACAGCCACCTCGATCAATTACTGTTCAAGCCTGGCAGCGTGCTTACCAAGACCGGCAATTATTTCCAAGTGTTCAGTCAGTTCCGCAAAGTCTGCTACAGCCGTCTGCACCTCTCATTGCCGAGCCTGGTCGCCACGCCGGCCCGGCAGGCCTCCACCGGCATTGCCCGCGACCCGGTGCCGATACAAGTCGATGGGGTCGCCCCGCCCAGCGAAGCGCTACGAGCCCTCTGGCCCGCCGGGGAAACCGAAGCCCGTCGGCGCCTGGACACCTTCGTCGACCAGCACATCGACGATTACCAAGGCGAACGGGATTACCCCGCCAGGCCCGGCACCAGCCAGCTCTCGGCTTATCTGGTGGCCGGCGTGGTGTCGCCGCGTCAATGCCTGCACGCCGCACTGCAAGCCAACCAAGGTGAATTCGAGAGCGGAAATGCCGGCACTATGACCTGGATCAATGAATTGCTCTGGCGCGAGTTCTATAAACATATTCTGGTGGGCTATCCACGCGTGTCGCGCCATCGTGCGTTTCGCCCCGAAACCGAGGCGCTGGCATGGCGCAAGGCCCCCGCAGAGTTGGAAGCCTGGAAGCAGGCACGCACCGGCCTGCCGATTATCGATGCAGCCATGCGTCAAATGCTGGAGACCGGTTGGATGCACAACCGCTTGCGGATGGTCGTAGCCATGTTCCTGACCAAGAACCTGTTGATCGATTGGCGCGAAGGCGAGCGCTTTTTCATGCAGCACCTGATCGACGGCGACCTCGCCGCCAACAATGGCGGCTGGCAATGGAGCGCCTCCACCGGCACCGACTCGGCGCCCTGGTTCCGCATCTTCAATCCGTTGAGCCAGTCGGAAAAATTTGACCGCGAGGGCTTGTTCATCAAGCACTGGTTACCTGAACTGAACGATCTGGACAGGCAACAGGTCCATAGCCCAAATACCCAGGGCGGCTTGTTTGGCGCCGTGGATTATCCGGCACCGATTGTCGACTTGAGCCAATCCAGGGCGCGTGCGCTGGCAGCGTTCAGAAACCTGCCAACGCGACAGGATGCAGCCATTGAAGGGGTGGGCGATTAGCGAACACGAAATTGCCGGTCGACGGGATGCATCATTTACCCGATAACATATAGTCTTACTAATCGTACGGACTCTACTGAAAAGCCACGGATCAGTATGCTGTCCAATCGAAAGGAGTAGGGAATGGGTCTAAGACTGCCACGGCGCTATTGGCTCACTGGGGCGGGCAACGGAATCGGCGCTTCGTTGGCTGAAGCGATACTGGAGACAGGTGCATACCTGGCCGTCAGTTCGCGCTCGACCCGATCATGCGAAACCCTTTCGGTACGTTATCCAGGACAAGTGCTGGCCGTGCCCGGCAATTTGACCGACAGCCAGGCCGTGCGCGAGATCGGCGAACAGATCGCCCGGCAATGGGGCGCCCTGGATCAGGTGATCGTCAATGCCGGGACGGCTGAGTACGTTGACGGGCAGCCGGCTGATCACACATTGATCGAGCATATTGTGCGCAGCAATCTGCTGGCTGCCAGTTTCTGCATCGAAGTGGCCATGCCCTTGTTGCGCGCCGGGACCGAACCTCATCTGGTGGGTATTGCCAGCCCGGCGACTTACCTGCCGCCTTCGCAAACCGAAGCGGGTGGCAGCGGGATGCGTCACCTGTTCGAATCGGCTCGGGCAGACCTGGCGCGCGCGGGTGTTGATGCGACGTTGGTACACCCTGGCTACGACGGCCCATTGCAGGGGGCCGAAGACTGCCTCCCAACCCCGGCTCACTGGTCGGCGGACGAAGCAGCGCGACATGTGCTGAATCAGTTGGTCGAGCGCCCGCGGGAAGTCGCGCTCCCCATTGCGTCCATGACCGTACTCTGGCCTTTGCCTTCGTCGACCGAAACCGTGCCGCCCGATGTTGACTCATGCCAGGCGAAAAACGGCTATCCGATCAAGGGACAACCCTGAGCCGCCGATTGCCTTACACTGCGCGCCATGAAAACCATCCCTGTCCATGAAATCCCGGCACCGGCAGTCACGTGCTCGACGTGCGCGGCGTGCTGCTGCCAGTTGGAAGTGATGCTGATCACCGACACCGGGGTTCCAGAGCGTTTTATCGACACGGACGACTGGGGTGGAGAGGTGATGCTGCGGCTTGATGACGGTTGGTGCGCGGCCTTGGATCGCGACAGCATGATGTGCACCATCTACGAAAAGCGCCCGCTGATCTGCCGAGAGTTCGAGATGGGCGCACCGGAGTGCCTGGAAGAACGCCAAGGGATTGCGACGGCGTATCGGTAGGAAATAGACCCGTTTTTTGTGGGAGCGGGCATGCTCACGAAAGCGTCGGATCAGCCAGCACTGAAGCGATTGACACTACGCTTTCGCGAGCAAGCCCGCTCCCACAGTATTTAAGTGTTACAGCGGCATCGTGTAGTGCAGCGCGTAGCTTTCTACACCATCGTTGGTCGACTTGATGCCGGCGTTGGAGTAATGAGTGGCGCGAATGCCCACTTCATGTCCACCGTTGAAGCGCAGGCCGAAGCCGATACGATCTTCAAATTGGAAAGCCGTACCGAGCTTGTTGTCTTCCACTTCGGTATTGGCGAACAACGCCACACCGACACCCGCCTCGATGTAAGGCTTCACGTTCTGGCCGGAAAATTCATACACAAACACAGGCGAAAACGACAGGCTGTGATTGCTGGAGGTCTCGTCCCCCTCCCAGTAGGTATAGGCACCGCTCCAGTAGCCGGTCAGGCGACCGACATCACTTTGCAGCCAACTCTTGTCCCAGTCGAACTGCATGCCCAGGCGATAGGTCATGGTCGAATCGCTGGTCTGGCCAACCCCAAATTCCACACCCGCTGCTTGTGCAGTGTAAGTGTGCCCCAACAATGCAGCCGCAAACGCGGCAAAGCAGAATAAGCGCTTCATTAGAAACATCCTTTTCCGAACAGACTTAGTTGATTTTGTTACAAACAGACAAAGCTATAGAAATCTGCCCCCAAACAGAAGTTCAGCCCGTTTCACACGGTTTTCACATTTTTCTTACAGATCGAAGCTTCGCACAACGCCGGACGAATGCCATAGCGTAGGTAGGATTTTTCTTAAATGTATCGGGTCTGCACTCGTCCAGAAATACGTTTCGCCGGCTGGTCCCTCAGCCAGCAGCTCTCGCTCAGCCAAAAGACGCTGAAGTTGCCGGGCCACGGCGGCACCGGTGTCGATCAGGCTGATGTGCTCCGGAATCATCCGCGCGAGCAATGGCTTGAGGAACGGATAGTGCGTGCACCCCAGGATCAGCGTATCGCAGCCGGCTGCCAGCAAGGGGTCGACGTAATGTTGCAGCAATTGATACAAGGCCAGGCTGTGCAAATCACCCGTCTCGATCAGTTCAACCAGGCCCGGACACGGTTGCGTGATGACTCGCACATCGGTGGCGAAACGGTCGAGCAAAGCGGCGAACTTGGCGCTCTGCAAGGTGCCGGTAGTGGCCAGCACACCGACGATACCGCTGCGGGTCGCGGCAGCCGCGGGCTTGACCGCCGGCTCCATCCCGACGATGGGCCAATGGGGGAAATCACGGCGTAGATCGGCAACGGCAGCAACCGTTGCGGTGTTGCAGGCGACAACCAGCGCCTTGGCGCCCTGGCCCAGGAGAAAGTCGGCAATGATCGCGCAGCGTTGCCGGATGTATTCCGGGGTCTTCTCGCCGTAGGGAATATGCCCACAGTCTGCCACATACAACAGCGACTCATTGGGCAGCAGCTGGCGAATTTCCCCCAGCACCGACAACCCGCCGACACCCGAGTCAAGTACCCCTATCGGCGTTTCACTCATGTTGGCCACCGCAGACGCTGCAACCTGGGTCGCGCTTGACCCGCAGTTCACGGAAACGCGTGCCCAGGGCATCGATCAACAGCAAGCGCCCCACCAGCGGCTCACCGAAACCGGCCAGCAACTTCAAGGCTTCAAGGGCTTGCAGGCTGCCCACCAGTCCCACCAGCGGTCCGATCACACCGGCCTCGCTGCAGGTCAGCTCGGCTTCGCTGCCGTGGCCATAAAGGCAGTGGTAGCAAGGGCTTTCGGGGCGGCGCGGGTCGAACACCGACAACTGCCCTTCCAGACGAATCGCCGCGCCACTGACCAGCGGCTTACCCGCCGCGACACAGGCCGCGTTCACCGCTTCGCGGGTCGAGAAATTGTCGGAGCAGTCGAGCACCACATCCACTGTCGCGACTGCCGCGACCAGGCTGTCTTCGTCCATGGCCACCCGGTGAGGCATCAGCCGAACCTCAGGGTTGATCGCCCCCAGGCGTCGCATCGCCGAATCGACCTTGCTCAGACCGACGCTGTCAGTGTCGTGAATGACCTGGCGTTGCAGGTTGGTCAGGTCGACGGTGTCGAAATCCGCCAGGTGCATCTCCCCCACCCCAGCGGCGGCCAGGTACAACGCTACCGGGGCGCCGAGACCACCAAGGCCGATGATCAGCACGCGGCTTTGCTTGAGACGCAATTGACCGTCGATGTCGACGTGCTGCAACAGAATCTGCCGGCTGTAGCGCAACAACTCCTGATCGTTCAGCACGGCAGGCACCCCAGGCTGATGCGTTCATGACCACCCAGGTCCTTGCGGCTGTGAACTTCGACAAAGCCGTGGGTGCGCAGCAAGTCGCGCACTGCTTCGGCCTGGTCGTAGCCGTGCTCGAGCATCACCCAGCCACCTGGCTCAAGGTGAGCCGGGGCCTGGGCAACGATCTGGCGCAAATCATCGAGCCCGTCCGGCCCGGCAACCAGGGCGCTGGACGGCTCGAAACGCACGTCACCCTCCGCCAGATGCGGATCGCTGGCTGCAATGTACGGCGGGTTGCTGATGATCAACTCGAAACGCGTGTCTTCCAACGCACTGAACCAGTGGCTGCTCAGCACCGTGACGTTGTGCAGATCCAGGCGCTGGCGATTGCGTTCGGCCAGGGCGACGGCCTCCAGCACCCGGTCGACCGCAGTGACTTTCCAGGCAGGGCGCTCGCTGGCCAATGCCAGGGCAATCGCACCGCTGCCGGTGCCCAGGTCCAGGACCCGGGCCGGTGTAGCCGGCAACAACGCCAGCGCGGTTTCCACCAGCAGCTCGGTGTCGGGACGCGGGATCAAGGTATGAGGCGCGACTTCCAGGTCGAGTTTCCAGAAACCCTGTTGCCCGAGGATGTACGCCACCGGCTCGCCGGAGCGACGCCGCCGCAGGTATTCGGAGAACAGCAACGCTGCCTCACTGGGTACGATCCGCTCGGGCCAGGTGTGCAGGAAGCTGCGGGACTTGCCCAAGGCTGCGGCAAGCAACAACTCGGCGTCCAGCCGTGCCGTGGGCGAATCCGGCAGCTCGGCGGCGCGTAACAGACTGGCGATGATGGTCATTTATTCACCTGTGCTTACTCGCCAATCGCCGCCAACTGGTCGGCCTGGTATTCGGCCAGCAATGGCTCGATCACCGCATCGACTCCACCGGCAAGAATCTCGTCCAGGGAATACAGGGTCAGGTTGACGCGATGATCGGTGACCCGGCCCTGGGCGAAGTTGTAGGTACGGATCCGCTCGGAACGATCCCCCGAGCCCACCAGCAATTTGCGCTCACTGGCGATGGCGTTGGCCGCTGCGCTGGTCTGCTGGTCGTTGAGCTTGGCCGACAACCAGGCCATGGCCCGCGCGCGGTTCTTGTGCTGGGAACGCTCTTCCTGGCACTCGACCACGATGCCCGAGGGCAAGTGCGTGATGCGGATCGCCGAATCAGTCTTGTTGACGTGCTGGCCGCCCGCGCCGGAGGAGCGGTAAGTGTCGACCCGCAAGTCCGCCGGATTGATCTCGATGGCTTCCTGCTCGTCCGGCTCGGGCAATACCGCCACGGTGCAAGCCGAGGTGTGGATACGCCCTTGGGATTCGGTGGCAGGCACACGCTGCACACGGTGGGCACCCGATTCGAATTTCAGCTTGCCGTAGACATTATCGCCTTCGACCCGGGCGATGACTTCTTTATAGCCGCCGTGTTCGCCTTCGTTCTCCGAGAGGATCTCCACGCGCCAACCGCGACGCTCGGCATAACGCGAATACATGCGGAACAGGTCGCCGGAAAAAATCGCCGCCTCGTCGCCGCCGGTACCGGCACGGATTTCAAGAAACACATTGCGCCCGTCATTCGGGTCCTTGGGCAACAGCATGCGCTGCAGGTTGCTTTCCAGTTCAACCAGTTGATCCTTGGCTTCGCGGACTTCCTCCACGGCCATTTCGCGCATGTCCGGATCGCTGTCCTTGAGCAGCGCCTGGGCGCCTTCGAGGTCGCCCTGCACTTTGAGCAACTGCTTATAGGTGGCGACAATCGGCTCGACTTCCGCATATTCCTTGGAATAGGTGCGGAATTTGTTCTGGTCGGCAATGACTTCGCCATCGCCCAGCAAGGCGGTCAGTTCTTCGAAACGGTCCTGGAGGATATCCAGCTTGTTGAGCAGTGACGCTTTCATTGCAGTTTTTTATCCGAAAAGCTATCCGGTGAGCCCTCACCGAGGGCGAAGAGTTCCTGGGCCATGGCCAGCGCATCGAGGCGGCCTTCAGCGGTCAGCTTCTTGAGCTGGACACTGGGGGCGTGGAGCAATTTGTTGGTCAGGCCGCGGGCCAGTTGCACCAGCACCTCTTCGGCACTGCCGCCGTTGGCCAGCAAGCGCTGGGCCTTTTGCAGCTCCTCGTCGCGCAGGCGTTCGCTCTGCTGACGATACGCCTTGAGCACATCCACCGCCGCCAGCTCGCGCAGGCGCACCATGAAGTCCTCGGCGCCGACGGTGATCATCTCTTCCGCCGCCTGGGCCGCGCCCTGCCGGCTCTTGAGATTTTCGGCGACCACCTCGTGCAGATCGTCGACGCTGTAGAGATACACGTCATCCAGCTCGCCGACTTCAGGCTCGATGTCCCGGGGAACAGCAATGTCCACCATGAAGATCGGCTTGTGCTTGCGCAGTTTCAGGGCACTTTCCACCGCGCCCTTGCCAAGGATCGGCAACTGGCTGGCGGTGGAACTGATGACGATGTCGCTGTGCACCAGCTCCGCGGGAATGTCCGACAACAGCACCGCATGGGCGCCGAACTGCTCGGCCAGGGTACTGGCCCGCTCCAGGGTCCGGTTGGCGACGACTATGCGCTTGACCCCCAGGTCGTGGAGATGGCGGGCGACCAGGGTGATGGTCTCACCGGCACCGATCAACAGCGCCTGGCTGCGTTGCAGATCGCTGAAGATCTGCTTCGCCAGGCTGACGGCGGCAAACGCCACGGACACCGGGTTTTCGCCGATGGCGGTGTCGGTGCGTACTTGCTTGGCGGCATTGAAGGTGGCCTGGAACAGACGGCCCAACAACGGACCGACGGTGCCGGCCTCGCGGGCCACAGCGTAGGCCGACTTCATCTGGCCGAGAATCTGCGGCTCGCCCAACACCAGCGAGTCGAGGCCCGATGCGACGCGCATCATGTGACGAACGGCCGCATCGTCTTCATGCACATAGGCACTGGCGCGCAGTTCTTCGAGGCTCAGGTCGTGATAGTCGGCCAGCCAGCGCAGAATCGAATCCGCCGAAACGTGGTCCTGTTCTATATAAAGCTCGCTGCGATTGCAGGTGGAGAGGATCGCAGCTTCGCGGCTGTCGGTGAGTCGGCAGAGCTGCTGCAGGGCCTCAACCAGCTGCTCAGGCGTAAAGGCCACGCGCTCGCGGACGTCTACTGAAGCAGTCTTGTGGTTAATACCAAGTGCAAGGAAGGCCATTCAAGGTCGCTGATAGTGACGTGAAGCCGGCAATTGTCCTACTTCGTCAGATTCAGAACAACCACTCGATCTCTATCGCCCTGCCCTGGGTTGTAAATCGACGGGGCGGTTATGTTTGACCCAAGGCTTGTGTCATGATGATCTGACCGCAGGTTAGTCGTCCTCTTCCTATATGAATAGATCTTCCGCGTTGCTCCTCGCTCTTGCCTTGCTCAGCGGCTGCCAGTCCATGGCCCCCGTTTCGACGGACGGTACGCCGCCGGTCGAAGACAGCGTGCAGGTACCTGAAAAACCCAAGGTCTACGGCTCGTTCAGCGAAGAAACCATCTTTAGCCTCTTGAGCGCCGAACTGGCAGGCCAGCGCAATCGCTTCGACATTGCGCTGGACAACTACGTGACCCAGGCCATCAATACCCAGGACCCGGGAATCTCCGAACGGGCATTTCGCATTGCCGAATACCTGGGCGCCGACCAGCCCGCGCTCGATACCGCGCTGATCTGGGCCAGGAACGCCCCCGATGACCTGGAAGCGCAGCGCGCCGCCGCCGTGCAACTGGCCCGGGCCGGGCGCTACGACGACTCCATGATGTATATGGAGAAGGTCCTGCTGGGCAAGGGCGACACCCATTTCGACTTCCTGGCGCTGTCCGCCGCCGATACCGACCAGGAAACCCGCAACGGCCTGATGAAAAGCTTCGATCGCCTGTTGCAGCGCCACCCGAACAACGGCCAGCTGATTTTCGGCAAGGCCCTGCTGTTGCAACAGGATGGCGACACCCAGGGCGCCCTCACGCTCTTGGAGGACAACCCGCCGGAAGCTGGAGAAGTGGCGCCGATCCTGCTGCGCGCACGTCTGCTGCAAGGCTTGAACCGCGGCGACGAAGCACTGCCGCTGCTGGAAAAAAGCATCAAGAAGTACCCGGACGACAAACGCCTGCGCCTCACCTACGCCCGCATGCTGGTGGAAAACAACCGCATGGACGACGCCAAGGTGGAGTTCTCCAGCCTGGTCCAGCAATACCCGGAAGACGACGAGTTGCGCTATTCCCTGGCGCTGGTCTGCCTGGAAGCCAAGGCCTGGGAAGAGGCCAAGGGTTACCTGGAAGACCTGATCGCCCGGGAAAGCCACGTCGACTCGGCCCATCTGAACCTGGGGCGCATCGCCGAGGAACGCAATGACCCTGAGAGCGCACTGATCGAGTACGCCCAGGTTGGCCCGGGCAACGACTATCTGCCGGCGCAGTTGCGCCAGGCCGATATCCTCATCGGCAACGGCAAGACGGCCGAAGCCCAAAGCCGCCTCGCGGTACAACGCGACTCCCAACCGGACTACGGCATCCAGCTGTACCTGATCGAAGCCGAGACCTTGTCGGCCAACAACCAGGGCGACAAGGCCTGGAACGTGCTGCAACAAGCCTTGAAGCAGTACCCGGACGACCTGAACCTGCTGTATACCCGCGCCATGCTGGCGGAGAAACGCAATGACCTGGCCCAGATGGAGAAAGACCTGCGCCTGATCATCCAGCGCGACCCGGACAACGCCATGGCCCTCAACGCCCTGGGCTATACGTTGTCGGATCGCACCACCCGTTATGACGAAGCCAAGCTGCTGATCGAACAGGCCCACCAGATCAATCCGGAAGACCCGGCGGTGCTCGACAGCCTTGGCTGGGTGAATTTCCGCCTGGGCAATCTCGACGAAGCCGAACGCCTGTTGCGCCAGGCCCTGGAGCGCTTTCCCGACCAGGAAGTCGCCGCTCACCTGGGCGAGGTCCTGTGGGCCAACGGCAAACAACGCGAAGCCCGGCAGATCTGGAGCCGATTCCTCAAGGATCAGCCTGACAGCCCAATCTTGCGCAGCACCATCAAACGCCTGACCGGATCCGAGACTCTTTAAGATTATGTTTTTGCGCCATCTCATCGTTTTCAGCTTCATTGCCCTGCTCGCCGGCTGCGCGGGCTTCGGCGCCCGTGAATCCGTCCAGGGCCAGGGCAACCAGACCCAATGGCGCGAGCACAAGCAACAACTGAGCGGCCTCGACGGCTGGCAGATCGACGGCAAGATCGGCATTCGCGCCCCGAAAGACTCCGGCAGTGGCACGCTGTTCTGGCTGCAACGCCAGGACTACTACGACATTCGCCTCTCGGGCCCACTGGGTCGCGGTGCGGCCCGCCTGACCGGTCGGCCGGGCCAGGTATCGCTGGAAGTCGCCAACCAGGGACGCTACGAGGCGCCCACGCCCGAAGCGTTGTTGGAAGAACAATTGGGCTGGAAGCTGCCGGTTTCCCACCTGACCTGGTGGGTTCGCGGGCTGCCGGCACCGGACAGCAAAAGCCGCCTGACCCTCGATGCCGACAGCCGCCTGTCCAACCTGGAACAGGATGACTGGCAGATCGAATACTTAAGCTATGCCCAGCAGAACGGCTATTGGCTGCCCGAACGCATCAAGCTGCACGGCAGCAACCTCGACGTCACGCTGGTGATCAAGCAATGGCAGCCGCGCAAGCTGGGGCAATGACATGAGCGCCGCACGCCTGACCCTGCCCTCCCCGGCCAAACTCAACCTGATGCTGCACATCCTCGGTCGTCGTCCGGACGGCTACCACGAGTTGCAGACGATTTTTCAGTTCCTGGACTACGGCGACGAAATCACCTTTGCCGTACGCGACGACGGCGTGATTCGCCTGCACACCGAATTCGAAGGTGTTCCCCATGACGACAATCTGATCGTCAAGGCCGCGAAAAAACTCCAGGCGCAATCCGGTTGTCCGCAGGGCATCGATATCTGGATCGACAAGATCCTGCCCATGGGGGGCGGCATCGGTGGCGGCAGCTCGAATGCGGCGACGACTTTATTGGGCCTCAACCATTTGTGGCAGCTTGGCTGGGACATCGATCGCCTGGCTGCCCTGGGCTTGACACTGGGCGCCGACGTGCCGGTTTTCGTGCGTGGCCACGCCGCTTTCGCTGAGGGCGTAGGGGAAAAACTCACCCCGGTGGACCCTGAAGAACCCTGGTACTTGGTACTGGTGCCGCAAGTCTCTGTAAGTACAGCAGAAATTTTTTCAGATCCACTGTTGACACGTAACTCTCCTCCCATTAAAGTGCGCCCCGTTCCCAAGGGAAACAGTCGAAATGACTGCTTACCGGTGGTAGCAAGGCGTTATCCAGATGTTCGTAACGCTTTGAATTTGCTAGGTAAATTTACCGAAGCAAAACTCACCGGAACTGGAAGTTGTGTGTTTGGGGGCTTCCCAAGCAAAGCTGAAGCTGATAAAGTCTCGGCCCTTCTGACAGAGACCCTTACAGGGTTTGTAGCAAAAGGAAGCAACGTTTCGATGTTGCATCGCAAGCTGCAAGACCTGCTCTAAAAGGAATCGAGTGCTGGGCACTCGCAGCAACAGATACAGGGGCGTCGCCAAGCGGTAAGGCAGCAGGTTTTGATCCTGCCATGCGTTGGTTCGAATCCAGCCGCCCCTGCCATTTTCCTATACTCATCCAGGTATACCCTCAGCCTTCAGGTACTGCGCGTGTCCAAGATGATGGTCTTTACGGGGAACGCTAACCCCGATCTGGCTCGGCGTGTTGTACGTCAGCTGCATATCCCTCTCGGTGACATTTCTGTCGGTAAGTTTTCCGACGGCGAAATCACTGCCGAGATCAATGAAAACGTTCGCGGTAAAGACGTCTTCATTATTCAGCCGACTTGCGCCCCGACCAACGATAACCTGATGGAACTCGTCGTGATGGCTGATGCCTTCCGTCGCTCCTCGGCTACTCGTATCACTGCTGTTATTCCTTACTTTGGTTATGCCCGTCAGGATCGCCGTCCGCGTTCCGCACGTGTGGCAATCAGCGCAAAAGTCGTGGCTGATATGCTGACCGTAGTCGGCATCGACCGTGTCCTCACGGTTGATTTGCATGCTGACCAGATTCAGGGTTTCTTCGATATTCCCGTGGATAACATCTACGGCTCCCCGGTCCTGGTGGATGATATTGAAGATCAGCGCTTCGAAAACCTGATGATCGTGTCCCCGGACATTGGCGGCGTCGTGCGTGCACGAGCAGTTGCCAAATCCCTGGGCGTGGATCTGGGTATCATCGATAAACGCCGTGAGAAAGCCAATCACTCCGAAGTGATGCATATCATCGGCGACGTCGAAGGGCGCACCTGTATTCTGGTCGATGACATGGTCGATACCGCCGGCACCCTGTGCCACGCGGCCAAGGCCCTGAAAGAGCATGGCGCTGCCAAGGTCTTTGCCTACTGCACACACCCTGTGCTGTCGGGTCGAGCGATCGAGAACATTGAAAATTCCGTGCTGGACGAGCTGGTGGTCACCAATACCATCCCGCTGTCCGCTGCAGCACAAGCCTGTGTGCGTATCCGCCAACTGGATATCGCACCGGTTGTTGCCGAGGCGGTTCGCCGCATCAGCAACGAAGAATCGATCAGTGCGATGTTCCGCTAAGGGCCCTGCCCTTTCCAGGACATCTCGTTGACGAAAAGCGCCCCGCCCCGGCATTACCTGTCGGGGCGGGGCTTTTTTGCCCATATCGCCTTAAGCGCTGGTCGCAAGCGCTGGGGTGAATGTGGTTACTTTGGAGATACAACATGAACGATTTTACTCTGAATGCTGAAGTGCGTTCCGACCTGGGGAAAGGTGCGAGCCGCCGCCTGCGTCGTCTCGCAAGCCTGGTTCCAGCTGTAGTCTACGGTGGCGAGAAAGCCCCTGAGTCCATCAGCATGCTGGCCAAAGAAGTTGCCAAACTGCTCGAAAACGAAGCGGCCTACAGCCACATCATCGAGCTGAACATTGGCGGCACCAAGCAGAACGTCGTGATCAAGGCCCTGCAGCGTCACCCGGCCAAAGGCCACGTGATGCACGCTGACTTCGTCCGCGTTGTTGCCGGTCAGAAGCTGACTGCTGTTGTTCCAGTGCACTTCATCAACGAAGCTGCTCCGGTCAAGAAAGGCGGCGAAATCTCGCACGTGACTTCCGAGCTGGAAGTGTCCTGCCTGCCGAAAGACCTGCCTGAATTCATCGAAGTCGACCTGGCTAACGCCGAAGTCGGCACGATCATTCACCTGTCCGACCTCAAGGCTCCTAAAGGCGTTGAGTTTGTTGCTCTGGCACACGGCGATGACAAGGCTGTTGCCAACGTCCACGCTCCACGTGTTGCTCCAGAAGCTACTGAAGAAGGCGCTGCAGAGTAATTTCACTCTGTCGCCGGAGTGGCCGGAAACATCGCGGACTGGAACGTAGCGAGACAGCGGGCGAGAACGCGAAGTTTACTTAACGGTAAATCCGCCATTTTCGTCCACTGCCGCAACACCGCCTGATTGCGACATCGTTATCCACACTCCAGGAAGGGCCCCTATCGTGACTGCCATTAAACTGATCGTTGGCTTGGGAAATCCAGGCGCTGAATACGAACAGACCCGGCATAACGCAGGGGCCCTTTTTGTTGAGCGCATCGCGCAAGCACAAGGCGTCAGCCTGGCAGCCGATCGCAAGTATTTCGGCCTGACCGGTCGCTTCTCGCACCAGGGTCAGGATGTTCGCCTGTTGATTCCCACCACCTACATGAACCGCAGCGGCCAGGCCGTAGCGGCATTGGCCGGTTTCTTTCGCATCAAGCCTGAAGAAATCCTGGTGGCCCACGACGAACTCGACCTGCCTCCGGGCGTTGCCAAGCTCAAGCAAGGCGGCGGCCATGGCGGTCACAACGGGTTGCGCGACATCATCGCGCAACTGGGTAATCAGAATACCTTTCACCGCCTGCGGCTCGGCATCGGCCACCCGGGCGTTGCCAGTATGGTTTCAAACTTTGTCCTGGGTCGTGCGCCTCGCGCCGAACAGGAAAAACTCGATGCCAGCATCGACTTCGCCCTCGGCGTGCTGCCGGATATCCTCGCCGGTGAATGGAACCGCGCGATGAAAAACCTGCACAGCCAGAAGGCCTGACACTTATCCGAGGGGAAACACCATGGGATTCAATTGCGGCATCGTCGGCCTGCCTAACGTCGGCAAGTCCACCCTGTTCAACGCCCTGACCAAATCCGGTATCGCGGCCGAAAACTTCCCCTTCTGCACCATCGAGCCGAACAGCGGCATCGTGCCGATGCCCGATCCGCGCCTGGAAGCCTTGGCAGCTATCGTCAATCCCAAGCGCATCCTGCCGACCACCATGGAATTCGTCGACATCGCAGGCCTGGTGGCCGGCGCGTCGAAGGGCGAAGGCCTGGGTAACAAGTTTTTGGCCAACATCCGTGAAACCGATGCCATCGCCCACGTGGTGCGCTGCTTCGAAGACGAGAACGTGATTCACGTCTCCAACAGCGTCGACCCGAAACGCGACATCGAAATCATCGACCTGGAACTGATTTTCGCCGACCTCGACAGCTGCGAAAAACAACTGCAGAAAGTCGCCCGCAACGCCAAGGGTGGTGATAAGGACGCGGTCGTCCAGAAAGGCCTGCTGGAGCAGTTGATCGCCCACTTCACCGAAGGCAAGCCTGCGCGCAGCCTGATGAAGAACATGAGCACCGACGAGAAGCAGGTGATCAAAGGCTTCCACCTGTTGACCACCAAACCGGTCATGTACATCGCCAACGTCGCTGAAGACGGCTTCGAGAACAACCCGCACCTGGACGTGGTCAAGGCCATTGCCGAAGAAGAAGGCGCCGTGGTCGTTCCGGTCTGCAACAAGATCGAAGCGGAAATCGCCGAACTGGATGACGGTGAAGAGAAAGACATGTTCCTCGAGGCCCTCGGCCTGGAAGAGCCTGGCCTGAACCGCGTAATCCGTGCTGGCTACGAGATGCTCCACCTGCAGACCTACTTCACCGCCGGTGTCGAAGAAGTCCGCGCCTGGACCGTCCGCGTCGGTGCCACCGCACCGCAAGCCGCTGGCGTGATCCACACCGACTTCGAAAAAGGCTTCATCCGTGCCGAAGTCATCGCCTACTCGGATTTCATCCAGTACAAGGGTGAAGCGGGCGCCAAGGAGGCGGGTAAATGGCGTCTGGAAGGCAAGGAGTACATCGTCAAGGACGGTGATGTGATGCACTTCCGCTTTAACGTCTGACGGTTTTCCGTGGCTCTCCACGGTACTTGATGGACCTCAGCCCCCGTCATCGTTAAACGATACGGGGTTTCGCGTCTAAGCCCCACCATCCCCATCCATTGAGATCCGAGCGTTGCCAGTAGAGATTCACATAACCGACATTCAGCCCGTACAGTTGTGCTTTCGACCTAACTGCTCCTCCAAACCGAATCCAGTACGAATGTCGCTGCTGATAAGCTCGCCCAGTGCTTTATCGACGGCTGCCAATGCGCCCTCCATGTAGCCGCCTTGATCGCCACCTACCTCGCTGCCGATCAAATGAAATATATCGCTCCATGGTGAATCGAGGGACAGCGTGAACTCATGCCGTCCGTGCCACCCCAGCGAAACCTGATCCTCGTCTGTCGCAGTAAATGGATCGGTTGCCCAGTCGTGTATGAAGTCCTCAATTGGATTGAGCGCTTCATCGCCAAAGAGACGCTTCAGTTGTTCCCGGCATAACGCCTTCAAATCCGACATATTCATGCTTTGGCGTCGAGCCGCATTCATACTTAGAAAACCGAAGAGTGCTGCCCCGCTTTCATTACAGGCGTCGTGAACTTCACCTAGTGGGCCAACACCGCTGAACGCATCGCCCGAGAGATCGTGCTCACGCCAGAATGGCCTGGCATATCGTGCAACGTATTTAGCGTGTGACGCCATCCATGTCGGCATGCTGTTCATCTGCTGCAATTTTTGCCGAGAGAGGGGCGGCGTAAAATGAATTTTCCCTGTTAGCCGAGGAGGTATAGCCAGCCAAATCTGTGAGTAAATCGAAGAGTGAACTCGGCCTTCAGAGAGCGTTAAGCGTATAGCCTGATCGTCGATTTGGATGTCCGTCAGCGCTGCATCGACGTGGACAGATGCTTGTGGCAATGAAGCCGCGAGCGCTTTAACCAAGCGGCCTGTTCCCCCTTCTATACGCATCGAAACGTTGCCCGAGCGATACCCCTCTCTACGAACCAGATCAGTGGCCCAGCGCTCTACCAGCGCATCCCCTTCTTCGTGTTGCTGAAACGTAGGTAAGCCCAACTCCTCGACCAGGCTTTGCATGCGAGGCTGGCAGTCTGGCCAGAACCACGTCGGCCCGAGATCAAAGCCACCCACCTCCGTTGAAAGAATTCTTCCACCAAGTCGACCTTGTGCTTCGAACAGATCGAAGCCTATGCCAAGACCACGAAGGCGATAGGCTGCATAAACACCAGCCAGACCTCCTCCAATGATGGCAATTTTCTGTGTAGTCATGGGTGCCGTAGTCATGGGTGCCCTCCGGGACGAAAAAAGGGCGCCATCCGGCGCCCAGTTATATCAGTGTTTCTCGAAGGCAGACACGGCATCGAATACCCGCGCGGTGTAAGTCAGTGCCGCCCCAGCATTGAGCGAGATGGCTACGCCCAGCGCTTCAGCGATTTCTTCGCGGGTTGCGCCATGCTTGAGCGCAGCCTGGACGTGGGAGGCAATACAGCCGTCACAGCGTGTGGTGATTGCCACGGACAAGGCGATCAGCTCATGGATCTTCGGCTCCAGGTGCTTAGCCGGGGCGCTGCCGATGGCGTGGAAGCCACGCATGGTTTCCGGGGCCAGTTTGGCGAACTCACTGACGTTACCCATCAGGCCCGCAAAATACTCATTCCAGTTCATCATGCTGCATCTCTCCTGATTAGTTACGACCGGCAGTCACGCCGCCATCGACTGGCAATACAGTGCCGGTGATCCACGAGGCTTCATCCGAGGCGAGGAACAACATCGCTTGGGCCACATCTGCTGGCTGACCGTTGCGGCCAAGCGGGTGGAAAGCGTTGAAGGTCGGTAAGACTTCCTTGACCTGATCAGCGTCCATGAAGGTCCCGTAGACCGGAGTTTCAACCACTGCGGGCGCCACCGTGTTAATGCGGATGCTGGAGCCGGCCAGCTCAAGCGCCAGGTTGCGAGTAAGGGCGTGGACGCCCGCATTCGCGGCGGAATAGGCAGCCGAGGGCGTCGCGCCGATGGCCTGGATCGCCCACAATGAACCGGTCTGGACGATTGCGCCGCCGCCGCGCTTCAGCATGGCTTTGGCCGCAGCCTGGGCCATGAAAAACTTGCCTTTGAGGATAATGTCCAGAAACGCGTCATATTCCTCCGGGCTCACCTCAAGAAATGGCTTAGGGTTGAAGATGCCGGCGTTGTTGATGAGGATGTCTACGCCGCCGAAGCTGCTCGCTGCGAGGTCAACCAGTGCTTGCGCGGTGGCAGGCTTGGCGATATCCCCCGCATGAAAGCGGACCTTTTGACCCGAGGCATCAATTTCCTGGGCAACCTGGGCCAGTTTCACAGCATCTCGACCACCGATGACAACACTGGCGCCCGCTTCAACGAGCCGTTTGGTTACTTCCTTACCAATGCCTGAACCACCGCCGGTAACAATCGCAACCTTGTTAGAAAAACTATTCATGCTTTGATCTCCTCAGTGACACTGAGCGCAAGGGGTGAGAAACAACTACGCCTTGGAATTGCCCCTGTTTCTGCTATCTTCTGGGTACTAATCCGTTGGCTTGGTGTGCATTCTTCACGGCTGCGCTCACAGCGACAACGCAGAAGATTTTGTTTTAAGAGATAGAAAAACTATCAATGACCACTCCCGCTTATCTAAACGCCCTGCGTGCATTCGAAGCCGCCGCGCGGCACCAAAGCTTCTCCGCAGCCGCCGCCGAACTGAACGTCACGCCAGCCGCCGTGGGGCAACAGGTCCGTAACTTGGAGTCGTGGCTGGGTATTTCCCTGTTCACGCGCGCGAGTAGCGGTACTGCGCGCCTGATGCTCACGGACGTCGCCCGAGTGGCCTTGCCGGATATCAGAGAGGGGTTTGATCGGCTGTCGATTGGTCTCGCCCGGCTAAAGGATGCCAGCGTATATGCCGGGCTTACGGTCACGGTGAGCCCGGCCTTCGCATCCAAGTGGCTACTGCCACGAATCGAGCGCTTTCAGCAGGACCACCCGGATCTGGATGTACTGCTGGACACGAACGCTCGATCCGTGGATTTTCAGGTCGAGCGCATCGATGTCGGAGTGCGATACGGTGCAGGAAAGTGGCCAGGTCTCATCGCCGTGCACTTGATGGATGAGGTGATGTTCCCCGTCTGCGCGCCCGACTTCCCTCTGCTCAAGGACGGCAAGCTGATAGCCGAGGCTTTGGCCGATTGCACGCTGATCCATGATCTATCCATGGCCAACGATCGTGACTATCCCACGTGGCGAATGTGGCTGGACGCCTCTGGTTTTACGCACATCAAGTCTGACCACGGATTGCGGATCAACAACTCGGCTTCAGTCCTGCAAGCCGCGATAGACGGCCAAGGCTTGGCGCTCGCCCGCAGCGTGATGGTGCGCGATGATTTGTCGACGGGCCGCCTGATACGGCCGTTTGCGGACAAAGGGCTGGACTGCCCGTTGACCCAGGCCTATTACGTCGTCTACCGCGCTGAGTGCAGTGAACTACCGAAAATCCAAGCCTTCCGGGACTGGTTGATTGCCGAGGCAGAACAAGCCGGATCACACGCCTAGATCTGGCGAAGCATCCTTGATCCAGACGCGAGCACCTTGCGTGCCCGCTTTCACCACAAAGTGTTCGCCCTGCGGTAAACGCAACCAACTGAGTGGTTGCAGCAGGAAACCTTCGCCTATCAATTCGCCCTCCAGCACCAGCAACTCCAGTCCTCTGTGATTAGCTCGAGTCTGCAGGGTTCCAGCCGGTATAGCCTCCACCCAGACGCGCTCATGCTCACTCTCGTACAGAAGCTGATTGTTTTGAGTTCCAATACGCAAGACTACCGGGTGCCGGTCTGCGGGATGGAACTGGCGCAAGCGAACAAAGATTGTGCAGCCGCAGCTCGCTCCTGGAGCGTGCCGGCTGCCAGGAGGATTACGTACATAAGTACCTGCGGGATATCGGCCGTGTTCATCTTCAAAGACACCCTCCAACACCAGGAACTCCTCTCCGCCCGAGTGAACATGCGCGCTGAACGCACTGCCGGGAGCGTACCGCACCATTGAAGTTGCCCGCGCCTGTTCGCCACCGACCCGATACAAAGGGCGCCGATCCACTCCTGCGATCGGGCTATGAATCCATGGCAGCGTAGAGCTATGCACAATTGCCCTTTTTTGGCGGTCGTCGTTAACAAGCTCCTTCATCACAACTCTGCCCTGCCACCATCGACGACTACTTCAGCACCCAGCATGTAGCTTGAAGCATCACTGGCTAAAAAGAGCACCGCCGCCGCAACTTCCTCAGCGCGCCCCATACGGCCGATGGGCGCTTGCGCACCCACTCGCTCGGCATAAGCACGGTACTCCTCTTCACTTTGGTTTGGCTGATGGTGAATCGGGGTTTCGATAGCACCGGGGCTGACCGCATTGACTCGAATGCGGCGCTCCAACAACTCTGCCGAGAGGGTACGCGCGAAACAGCGGACAGCAGCCTTGGAAGCCGATAACAGCGTCCGGCCCGGTGTACCAACCTGATTGAGCCAGGATGTGGAAAGGATGATAGAGCCGCCCGGGCGCATGATCGGCTCAATGGCTTGTACCGAGAAGAAAACGCCCTTCACGTTGATATCCATAAGCCTGTCGTACTGCTCTTCGGTCGTGCTGGACAGCGGCGTTCCAAACGCGACTCCAGCATTGGCGAAGAAGATGTCCAAGCCGCCGAACTCCTGCTCGACAACCTTCGCCATTTGCCGGAGTTGCTCGCTTGAACTTACATCAGCGACCAACGTGATAACACCTGGGCCAAGCTCTCTGCGCGCCGCCGCCAATTTATCCGCATCGCGGCCGGTGATCGCAACGCGCGCACCGTGAGCCAGAAACACCTTCGCCGTGGCCAGGCCGATGCCTGAGTTACCGCCAGTGATCAACGCTGTTTTACCGGTGAGCATATAAGACTCCTGTTGCGAGCTGGGCTATGTAGGGGGGGGCATTCAGCTCGAATGAAGTCATGGTGTGAAAACAAACGCCGCATCGCGACTGATTAAATCTACGCATCCGACATAGAAAATCTTCGTTGTGGAGAACCCTACTGATCTCCAAAGATTCCATTAGCTCTGAATTGTTGAGCTCAATTTCGGCAACTACAGAGCAAGTCAGTAAAGTTTTTCTATTGGTTGGAGCGTTTGCCTGATGACTGCGATAACTGACCCAGACCGCAATGAAACCAGCCGTTCGATCTGGGCATTGCAGGCGATTCTGTGCCTGGTTGCCTTCGCAGCAAATTCGATTTTTTGCCGCCAGGCACTGATGAACGGTCAAATTGACCCCGATTCATTCACGGCGATTCGGTTACTCAGTGGCGGGGTATTTCTGCTGCTCTTGATCAGGCGTCGTAATCCTCGTCCAAGCATCGGCGGTAGCTGGAGGGGTGGCCTTTCTCTTTTTCTTTACGCCTACCTTTTCTCCATTGCCTATGTTCAGCTAGGTGCAGGCGTGGGCGCCCTGATCCTGTTTGGAGCGGTGCAAATCACGATGTTCATCCTTTCCTGGCAAGAAGGAGAGCAGATTCAGAAAAAAGTGCTGATAGGCATGATAACGGCGTTCTGCGGTCTGCTTGCAATGTTGCTGCCGGGCGCTGATGCGCCGCCTATTGGCAGCGCATTGCTCATGGCGATGTCGGGAGTGGCGTGGGGCATTTACTCGGTGCTCGGCAAAAGGTCCGCCAACCCGCTCGCCGACACCACGGGCAATTTTGCAAGAAGCCTTCCGTTGCTGTTTTTGCTTGGCCCCGGCATGGCTTTCGGAAGTGGTGCTCACATGAGTTCGCCTGGCGTGCTGTACGCGCTGGCTTCAGGTGTATTGGCGTCAGGTTGCGGCTATGCGCTCTGGTACGGCACGGTTAAGCAAATCAGCTCGCAGCAAGCGGCAACCCTTCAATTAAGCGTACCCATCATTGCTGCGTTGGGGGGCGTCTGGCTCTTGAGCGAGCCTATGTCGATCCGCTTGTTGATGGTCTCAGCCGTGGTACTGGGGGGCGTCGCGCTGGCTTTGCCGGCGAACCGTCACCACGGCAATTGATCCATACGAACCATCACGCATGGGCAGCCTGCATGAGCTGTTTATTAGATTCTTCTTGCCAGTATCGGCCGCCAGTAGCCCTTACCGCAGAAACGGATACACACACCCTCCCAAACCGTCTCTATCGCACCCAGAGATCATCGGCTCTTTGAAATCACGCCACTCATATACTGATTCAAATCGCGAAAATCCTTAACGCTCCAAGGATACGGCGATAGCTTCACACCATTCTCTCGCAAAGTCCTCGGAATCAAATCCCCATTGGGTCGCAGTATGACCGACGACACAATGACACCCGGATAATCACTCAGTCGTTTCTTGAAAGCGGACGTTGTAAGGTCAGGCGTAGGAGGATCGCTTTTATGCGCCAACGGCCCTGTCCCCTTGATATCCGCCCCATGACACATGGCACATCTCTGTAGATAGAGATTTTTACCATTGGCATTATCCGCAAAGGCCAGTGATGTTTGAACGAGCGATAAAAGCCCTAGCGAAGCGATGACTGATATTTTCATTATGCTTTCGGCACATACCAATTTTTATGGGCGCAACTCCCTGCGGGAGCAAACTCATTCCCACAGGTTCTAGATGCCGGGATTGTTGTCCGCTCGCACAATCTGACTAGAACAGGTAGCCCATGTAGATCGCCGCGCCACCACCGGCCTGCAGGCCGGCGTTCACCCCGGCCATGACCACCGCGCCCTTGGCCGAGCGTGCCAGTTGCCGGTTGACCGTGGTCGAAGCGATGAGCGAGGTTGCCGGGTTGGAGCTCAGTGCCACCGACAGCGCCAGCAACTTGGGATCGAGCCCGAACAGCAGCGCTGTGGCCGAACCGCCGATCCCCAGGCCCACGCCCACTTCGGTATACATGCAAGGGCCGGTGATATCGTCACTGGTCAGGTCGCGATCGACCAGGGCGTCGCTGACAAACACCTTACCGGTGCTGGGAAACGCCTCTGCCGCACCGGCCGCAGCCACACCCTTGCCCTTGATCTGGATATTGATCTTGCCGAAGCGCGGCAGCCTGGCGCCAAATCCGACACCCACGCCGACCCCGCCATAGCGGTAGCTGACGTCTTCGCCCTGGGGCGAGCGCAGGATAATCGAGCCACCACTGCCAGCCACCATGACCACGGTCAGGCCACCACCGCTAGCGGTCTGGTACTGCCAGCGACTTTCATTAACCGGGAGTGGGATGTTGTAGCTCATACGTTCAAAGTCCTTTATGTGAATGAACCGCATCGCGACCGCGTTGGCGGGTAGCTTTCAGCAGGCCGACAAGGGTGAACACCAGGCCGAGAAAACCCAGCACACCGCAAGTGCCCCACAGTGCCGCCGGGGCATCGACGATGGCGCTGGCCGTCGGCTGCTCGGGCAGGTAATGCACCCGCACCGGCTGGTCCTTCTGATAGCCGAAGATAAAGCCGCCCTGGGGGTAGGAAATTTTTTCACCACTGACGGTGGTGAAGGCGATCTCGGGATGCGAACCACCGGCGTTCAAGTGGCTGACGATGCCATCGACGGTCTGTGCCCGCGCGAGGAAGTCGCGACGGTCGAGGGTGAGATTGACGGCAATGCCCAGCAAGCCAATGCCGATCAGCGCAAAAAGCAGGCCCAGCAGTATCGTCCCGGTGCGTGACGGGGGGTTGTTAGCCATAGCTTGTCCCGGTATTCGTCCATGAAAGAAGGCGGGGAGGATAACAAAAAGCCTGCTATGTCGTAATGCGGTTCATTCGAGGTTTGTGATCGCCGTGACGAGGGAATTTCCGCCCTCGCCACGGATGCCCATTAGCCTCTTTTGACCTTGAAGCGTCCCAACACCCGCTGCATCAGGGAAGCTCGCTCTGAAAGGTCCTTGGCCGCCACTGCACACTCTTGCGAATTCGACTGGTTTTTCTGCGTCACTTCGTCGATCTGCTCAAGCCCGATACTGGCCTGCTGCAAGCCGGAAGCCTGCTCGCTGGAGGCCTGGTAGATCAGCGAAACCAGGTTGGAAACCGCGCTGGTTCCACTGACGATGTTCTTCAGCGATTCGGCGGTCCGGCCGGCGATGATCATGCCACGCTGAGTCTTGCTCGATGAATCGGCGATCAGCGCGGCAGTCTGCTGGGCGGCCTCGGCACTGCGGGCGGCCAGGCTACGCACTTCATCGGCGACCACGGCAAAACCGCGCCCAAGCTCACCAGCCCGGGCAGCCTCGATCGCCGCGTTCAAGGCCAGCAGGTTGGTTTGTGCGGCGATGTTGTCGATGGTAGTGATGATCGCAGTGATGTCCTTGCCCGAGTTGTCGATTTCGGCCATGGCGGCTATCAGTTCGCTCATCAATTTGTCGCTTTCCCCGGCATCGGCCCGCGAGGCCTGGGATTGCTCATCGGCCTTCTTGGCGTTGGCGGCATTGTCCCGGGTCTGGGCGGCCATCTGCGTCATCACCGCGCTGATTTCGGTGATGGACGAGGCGGAATTGGAAGCCCCGTCGGAGAGTGACTGACTCAAGTCGGTGACCTGCGCCGAGCTGCCGGTGATCTGGGTGGCGCTGATTTGAACCTCGGAAATCAGCTGGTTCAGGTTGCTGACCATTTTCTCCAATGACTTGCCAAGGGTGTCATGGGGCGAAGACAAGCGGACCTCCAGATCCAGGTCACCTTCGGAAATACGCTCGGCCACCCGCACCTGCCGTTGCAGGCTTTCAGACATGTCGTTGAGGGCCGCAGACAACTGCCCGACCTCATCTTCGGATTTCTGCACCAGGCGACGAGAGAAATCCCCCAGGCTGATGGTGGCGGCCAAGGCGGCGGCTTCGCGAATCGGCCCAACGATTTTTGCCGCGGCATACCACAGGGCAGCCAGGGCCAACAACGAAATGACCAACCCTACCGATACCTGCCAGATGCTGTTGTCTAGGCTGCGCGCTTGCAGTTCCTGCTCCAGGGCGATGGCCTGGCTCAAGACCACTGCCTTGGGCAGGCGAATCAATACCGCCCAGGGCTTGCCCGTGCGACCGAGCGCAATGGGCATCAGCACTTCGATGTTCTGTGTTTGCGCATTGAGCAGGCCATCACCCCGACCGCCCTGGATATCGCGGAGCACTTTTTCCCATGAGTCCGGCAACAACGCCTTGATCGGCTGGCCAATCAGGTCGGTCCGCTGGCTGTCCGCGACCACCAAGCCCTGGTTACTCAAGATCGAAACCGTGCCTTTGCCGCCGTAGAGATCGGCAGACATCTGCTCGCTGAGTTTCTGGATAAACGCGATATCGAAGTCAGCCCCGACCACACCGTAGAACTTGCCGTTGGATACGATGGGCACCGACAAGGTGGTCAGCCAGACGTTTTTCCCCTGGACCACATAAGGAATGGGGTCGAGCACGCTTTCCTTGAGGGTGTCGCGCGGGCCGCTGTACCAGCCACCCTTGGGCACACCGTTGGGATGACGGTCCGGGGAGTCATACTCGACCAATGGTTGCACCGCGACGCGGCCATCGGCGCTGCGCGTCCAGTAAGGCGTGAAGCGCCCGGTCAGCGGGTTATTGCCATCCTCTGCATTGCGGAACGCGGGATCCTGCCCATCCAACGCATTCGGTTCCCAGCAGGAATAGGTGCCGTTGAAGTCCGGGTTATCCTTGAGGACGCTGAGCAGTACGCTGTTGATCTGTTCACGGCCCAAAGCCAGGGGGCTTTGCGAGGCCTTGCTGGCGGCAAAGGCATTGGCCATGGTGCGGGCTGCATCCAGCGCATTCTGCAACTTGGCCTGGATGGCGTTGGCCCGGGACTCGGCCAGGTTCTGGATTTCCCGGATCGCTGATTTTTCAACCAGTGCGCTGACCTCGGTCGAAACATATTGCTCGTTGGCCCGGGCGCTGAAGAGCCCGTAGACAATCAGGCTGATGGATGAAACAAACAGGCATACGCCTGCCGTGACACAAATGCGTGCCTGCAATGACTTGAACTTCATATCATTCCCCGCCTGATTCTATTTATGGCCAACGTCAAAAGACGGCAGCATCTAACGTATGCACGACACGGCATCACAATCGATCACGGCTGCTACGCCGTCCCCAAGGCAAATACCTTGGAAGAACTTGGCGATACAGCTCTTTATAAGAATTTCAATATGGCAGGTGGGGGCGCAACCCCTGTCCGCCCGCAGCGCAGAAGAGGTCATCAAACCAAGAACCGAAGGCCTTATGTCCGGGACAATAAGGGCGATAGGTGGAAAGAATGTGAAAACCTGCTTTTTCAGTCACCACAGGGGTCACCCTTGAATAATGCTGCAGATTCCCTTCTAACCATTAACCACAACAGCAAATTAACACGACCAACCTTTATACAAATACCCACTTAAGGATTATGCAAACCAGTACTTTAGTCGCAACGGCAACGTACTCATCAAGTACAAGATTCACAGCGTTTCAAGTTTGGACTCACTCCTTGCACGGCACTGGCCACCACCGCGCAAAAGGGAGGGCTCAGGCAAGATATGGGTGCCGAGCTACACTCCATGCGCGTCCTGCAAGGCACAACGCTCGAACGCCTTGTTCCGCATAGATAGGGAGATTCTCATGCACAGTCTCGCAAACCACGGATATACGAAGAGACCCGCCCCCGTCATTTGTGCAGTGCTGCCAGCCACTGGCGACATTGAACGGCACCTCCCTGGCTGAGCATTCCCTCGGCCACCTCAAGTCCGGGAACGATTGATTCGCTCCGGGACTTCGCAACCCGACACTTGAAAAGACTTCCCGATCAATGCATCGGCGTAGCAGGCACAAGCGCGCCGGACTCTTGGGAGCGCAGGCATGCCCATGCACTGCGCGCCCTCACGTGCGCAAACAACCGCAAGGCGTCCAACCAATGTCGTGAAAAGGAGATCCACATGAACAACCTGAGCGATATAACGCTGGCAACATCCACCAACCCCAGCGCCTTCCTCACGGTCCCGCTCGGCGATCCGGTCCAGGCTGACAACGGCAACATTCCACCCAACACGCGGATGCTGCCTGGCCAGTGGGCGGCAGCGGCCGACAACGGTTACGTGTTGCTGCTGCAGCCTGACGGCAACCTGGTGCTGTACCAGGTCGTCACAGGTCCCGTGGCGGCCAACAGCTCGTTCACCGGTAGCGCGATCTGGGCCACTGGCACCAACAATGGTGCCTACTTCGATGTCCAGACCGATGGCAACCTGGTCCTGGGTACCAGCGACGGCAACGTGGCATGGTCACCCTACACCAACGGCATCGACCCACAGGAACTGCTCGTCCAGACCGACGGCAACCTCGTGCTGTACAACACCCTCAACCAAGCCTGCTGGGCCTCAAGCAGCAATCACTATCAGGTTTGGCCGCCGACTCGCTGGGTCAATGTACAAAGCCGCCTCGTCGCGCCCGAGAAAGGCGTGCCCTTTGTACTCACCGCCAGTTCCGACGGCGTGACGCTGAGCCCTTTCGTGGCCGGTTCGCCCAACCAGATCTGGCAAGTCACCGCCGATGGACGGCTGCTCAGTGGCCTGCTCGCCGGGTTGGTGCTGGGTCAGGATGCCGGCAGCAGTACGCCAATCAACACCACCCAGAGCGTACCCGTCCCGGTCGAGCAGACTTGGCTGTGGGGAACGGGACTCGGCCCCACGACCATCCAGAACAGCGCGTCGAATCAGTATCTGAGTGTCGATATCACGGGGGGCTCGGTACAGATGCAAGACACCGACACCTCGAGCCAATGGTACTTCACGCCTACCACGCCTCTGGACAGCATCATGGCCTTGCCGGCGTCCGACCCGGCCTTCCCGGCCTTTACACCTGACCAACAGGCTGTCTATGACTGGATCAACAACAAACTGGCGGCCATGAACAATCAGCCCCATTTGATCCTGCGCGAGCAGTACACCAATGGCGCCAGCACCCTGGACAATTACCGGCAAGACATGCTCGGCCTGGACTACAGCGCGTTCCCACCGCAAGTCTGGCACCCCGTAGTGGACCAGTTGAAGTTGGAGCTCAGCGCGGCGAGCGCCGTCAACAGCCTGTTCGCCTGCTACACCAGTTTCCACACCCTGTTGTTCGAGGACCAGGGGGCGTTGCTCTCCGAACTTGGGCTGGATGCCGGGTTCGAGGACGGTGATTCGACCAATATCGGCGGCATCATCCTGGCGGTGCTCTCGGGCGTCATCTACACGGTGCTCTCGGCTGAAACGATGGAAGGCGACATCAATTATTTCGCCGTCGCGGCCAACGTTCTCCAGAGCGGTATCAATGTGGCGGTCGCGGCCCAGACCTCGAACGTTTCTCCCAGCCTGTTCCAGGTAGCCTATGCCGACCTGTGGGGACAATTGAGCGCTACCTTCGAAGGGTTGCTGGACACGTTCGACACCATGGAAACCACGATACTGACCGACTGGGCCAAGCTGAAAATCACCTATACGCTGATCGCTTCCACTGCGCCCGACGGATTGTTCTGGAACTCCGGTGAAACTGGAAATATGGTGAAAGCCGCCAAGCAGGGCTACGTGCTGTCGGTGATGCAAATGCTGCTGCCGACCAAATTCCAGATCTATCAATACCTGGACGTCAATAACAACCCCATCGACGGTGTGCCCGCCTATGCGCAGTACATCACACCCGCGATCGACGGGACCTACTTCAAATACTGGATCGCCGATTCGACGGATTGGTCAATCTATCCGCAAGAAATCGCGCTCACCCAGGTCTGGGACAACGGCGGCTCGAAGGACGACTTCTTTAACAACAGGAACGGTTGGGCATTCGCCATGACGCGGCCCTACACCTACAGCGGCAACGCCGCCAATTACCTGGTAATCGCGCTTACCAACCTGAGCCCGAACACGCTGGTGGCCACCGTGTTCAATCCGTCCCCCACCTCCGCAGGGCCGTCCCCACAAACCCTGTATCCCTACGAGACCGTGTTGATCGAGGCCGAAGCAGCATTTCCTGGTGGCGTAGCGATCACGCTCTCGATTTTCGACCCTTCCCGTGGCAACTACTTCGACGAGCCAATCGCCTCGTTCGATGCCTTTCAGGATTACTCTGGGTTTGCGGCCGGCAATGTGCGCACCGCCAACGCCACGACGGCGGGTGATTATCAACTGTCGACACCACTGTGCAACACGGGCGGGTACAAGCAATACCCCGGCGCCATCCAGGCCAGTATCTACCGTCCTTGAGAGGTGAAATCGCAGGCATGAGGAGCGGGAATTGCGCTCGAAGTAAAAGCCGTGTTGACAGGCGGGCTTGCTCCGAAGGTGCTGGGTCGGTTTGCAATGATGCTGGATGTGCCGACGCCTTCGCGAGCAAGCTCGCGTTGGCCTCGGCTCAGCTACATGGACCTTCGCGCCTCAAGCCTTTCGAGTCCTCGGCAAGAAAATCGCCAACACCCCGAACAGCGGCAGGAACGAGCACAACCAGTACACATACTCGATGCCACGGATGTCCGCCAGGTGTCCCAGCAGCGCCGCGCCAATCCCGCCGAAACCGAACATCAGCCCGAAGAACACGCCGGCGATCATCCCGACATTGCCCGGCACCAGCTCCTGGGCATACACCACGATGGCCGAGAACGCCGAGGCCAGGATGAAGCCGATAACCACGCTGAGGATGCTGGTCCACAACAGGTCAACGTGAGGCAGGATCAGGGTGAACGGTGCCACGCCGAGGATCGAGAACCAGATCACCGCCTTGCGCCCGATCCGGTCGCCAATCGGTCCGCCGAAGAAAGTCCCCGCCGCCACTGCCCCGAGGAACAGGAACAGGTGCAATTGCGAAGAGGCCACCGACAAGTCGAACTTCTCGATCAGGTAGAACGTGAAGTAGCTGGTGAAACTGGCCATGTAGAAATACTTGGAAAACACCAACAGCCCCAATACCACCAGCGCACTCAAGACCCGGCCTTTGGATAAGCCATGCGTGGCCGCTTGGCCTTGCTTGAGCTTGAACAAGTTCAGGTGGTTGGCGTACCAGCGGCTGATGCGGTACAGCACGAACAGCGCTAACAGGGCGAACAACCCGAACCAGGCCACATTGCCTTGCCCATAGGGAATGATGATCGCCGCCGCCAGCAGCGGGCCGAACGCTGAGCCGGCGTTACCGCCCACCTGGAACGTCGATTGCGCCAGCCCATAACGGCCGCCCGAGGCCAATCGCGCCACCCGCGACGCTTCCGGGTGAAAGGTCGACGAGCCAATACCGATCAATCCCGCTGCCAACAGGATCAAGGCAAAACTGCCGACCATGGACATCATCACAATGCCGATCAACGTGCACACCGTCCCGGCCGGCAGCAGCCAGGGCTTGGGGTGCCGGTCAGTGTGATAGCCGACCCAAGGCTGCAACAAAGAGGCGGTCAACTGGAACGTCAGCGTGATCAAGCCAACCTGAGTGAACGTCAGGCCATAGCTGTCCTTGAGCATCGGATAAATCGAGGGCAGCACGGCCTGGATCAAGTCGTTGATCAGATGCGCCAGCGCCACGGCACCGATGATCCGCATGACCAACGGGCTGCTTTGCGCAGTGGCGGCAACGACTGGGATCTCGGCCTGGGTATTGCTGATAGTCATGGGAGTTTCCATACGACAGAGGGTGCACACGGGCAGGTGCGTCAATGTGCCATTTTTCGGTGCAGCCAGGCTATCCCCTTAGCTAGCTATCGACCTCGAAAAATTGTCGAACTCCAAGGTGATAGCCCAACGCCATGGTCTGAATCTTGCCTTGTTAACGGTCTACAACACGGCTCCTTACAAAGGGGACCGAGAATGGGAAGTTTCGCTACAGAGCTGGCCTACCAAGCCGATTTGGACAAACTTTCGAGGCCTTTTAAAAGAGCACCTGCTTCTACACTTGTGTAGAAAGCGCACAAAAATAGTGCAAGGGTGTTCAGGGGAGTATGGGCATGCAGGCTTTTTTATCACCTGGAATCAGGTTGTTGGGGCATTTCGGCTTCGCCCGCAAATTCCAATTGCTGTTCCTGCTTTTTATCCTGCCGCTCATGGGCAGCCTGTGGCTCATCGGCCAGGACTATCGCGACAAACTCAGCCTGATTTCCGGGGAACGCGCCGGGGTGCGCCAGTTGCTGGCCCTGGATAACCTGGACAACCTGCTCACCGCCCAGCGCAACCGCGCAGCCCGCTGGCGTGCCACCGAAACCAATCGGCAGCCGACACCCGCGACGCTGGCCGCCATGGCAGCGTATGACGCAGTGCAACCGGCCCTTACCCAGGCCGCCAGTGACCTGGGCAACGCCCTGCAAACCGAAGGAGTCGAAGCCGATACCCTCGCCCGCTATCAAGCCCTGCAAACCAGCCTCAACGGTCTGGATTCGAAAAGCCTGGGCAGCGTGGGCTGGTGGCCGGATGGCTACGACCGCTTCACTGCCGCCCTCAGCGCCCTGCAAGCCTTGCGCGAACAGATGGTCATGGACAACCGCCTGACCCTCGCCTCCTGGCTGGAAACGTATTTACTGACACAGATTTCCACCCAACAGACGCCGGACCTGATCGAACGGGTCGGTCGCCTGGCCAGCGTTGGACAAGCCTCCGTGGTATCAGGCCAGTTCACGTTGCAGAGTCGCCTGCAACTGCGGGACCTGCGCAGCCGTATCGGTGACGCCCGGGACCAGTTGGTCAAGACCGGAGCGCTGCTGGAAACCCGCCTGCCCAGCGATCTGCAAACCTGGGCCGGACAATACCAGGGCAGCCTCAAGCACTTGGATGCTGGCCTGAAAGTGTTGGATGACGGCGTGTTCGGCGGTTCCATCAATCTCAAGCCCGAAGACTTCGAAAAACACATGGACGCCCTCCTCGCCGACCTGGCGACCCTGCGGCAACAGTCACTGGTGGCACTGGATACGCGGCTGGACCACTACCACGGTTCGGCGATTCGCCAGTTCACCCTGGTAGCGACGGTACTGGGCTGCCTGCTACTGGCGGCGCTGTATCTTTTTGTTTGCCTGCAAGCGTCGATCCGGCGCAGCGCCAGCGGCATCACCCTGCTGGCCGAAGCCCTGCGCGACGGCAATCTCAGCCTGCAAGTGCCGGTGCAAGGGCGCGATGAACTGGCGGCCATCAGCACCGCTCTCAACGTCGCCGTGGTGCAATTGCGCAACAGCCTGCTGGGGGTCGACCACGAAACGTTGCAGTTGAGCAACGCTGTACGCACCCTCAATACCCATTCCAGCGGCGCCCTGGGCGAAGTCGAAGCCCAGCAGATGCAGATCAGCCAGATCGCTGCCGCCGCGACACAACTGGCCGCCACCTCCCAGGGCGTGGCAAAGAGTTGTGAACAGGCCTCCGATAGCGCCCAGCAGACCCGCCGCATCGCCACCGACAGCAGCCGCGACAGCCAACGCACCACGGCCAGCATCCAGCAGCTCAACCAGCGTCTCAACGAAACCGCCGCCGCACTGGGGCGGGTCAGCGAACAGGGGCAACAGATCCAACTGGTGGTCGATACCATTCGTGGCGTGGCCGAGCAGACCAACCTTTTGGCCCTCAATGCCGCCATCGAAGCCGCTCGCGCCGGGGAACAGGGCCGTGGTTTCGCGGTGGTGGCCGACGAGGTGCGCAGCCTGTCGCAACGCACCCAATCCTCCACACAACAGATTGCCGCCACCGTCGACAGCCTGCGCGCCACGGTCAACGAAGCCGTCAGCCTGATGGAAGCCGCCTGCGGCCAGGCCCAGACCGACGCCCAAGCCGTCACCGGCCTTGGCGAACGGCTGGGAGAAATTGCCAGCGCGGTGCAAAGCGTCACCGATACCCTGGCGCAAATCGCCACCGCCGTGGATGAGCAAGCCAGCACCGCCGATGAGGTCAGCGGCAATATCCAGCAGGTCGACCAGGCAGCAATGCGTTTGCTTGAAGGCGCAAGGGCCGTGAACCTGGCGGCGGATACCCTGAGCCAGGGAAGCCGGGCTCTGAGTGCCAACACAGGGAGATTTCAGCTCGGTTGATGGCGATTTGCAGCGAGGATTGTTAAGCGGTTGAAAGCGCAGAGAAATATTTCAGATTTACGCTTGACACATCTTCGTTACCGGCGAATAATGCGCGCCACTTGGCTACATAGCTCAGTTGGTTAGAGCATAGCATTCATAATGCTGGGGTCCGGGGTTCAAGTCCCTGTGTAGCCACCAAGTACTAAAAACGGCCTATCGAAAGATAGGCCGTTTTTTTATGCCTCGAGAAAAGTGCCTGCGCTCTCAGATTTATTCGTTGCACCGTGGCGAGGGAGCTTGCTCCCGCTGGGCTGCGCAGCAGCCCCTTTTTTTTTGTGAGCGCTGCGCACTCAAGCGGGAGCAAGCTCCCTCGCCACGGTGCAGCCGGGCAAGCCGGAAATCAAGGCGACCAGCCTCGTGTTGATTTGCGCCCCGCGCCTCGCATCGCTACAGTCGATCTCTATACCCCCAAGTCCACGGATGGAGCGACACGTGCTTACAGATCTGAAACCGAACCTCCATCGCCTGTCAGCCGTTTCGTTGCTGGCTGTCGCTCTAACACTCGCGGCCTGTAAGGCGCCCCCCTCCTCCATAGCGACACCGGCATTGCCCGCCCCTCCAGAGGTCGTCTCCGGCTTCCGTACCGATCTGCAGACCCGCTACGCCGACAAGCACATGGCAGCCGCGGCCAACCCGTTGGCGACCGAGGCCGGGCGGGAGATGTTGCGACGCGGAGGCTCGGCCATCGACGCGGCCATTGCGATGCAGGCCGTGCTGACCCTGGTGGAACCACAATCCTCCGGCATCGGCGGTGGTGCATTCATTGTGTTGTGGGACGGCAAGGCTGTGAGCACTTATGACGGGCGCGAAACGGCACCGGCTGGCGCCACCGAAAGACTGTTCCTGCAACCCGACGGCAAACCCATGCCCTTTACGGCGGCGCAGATCGGCGGTCGTTCCGTGGGTACACCGGGGGTGTTGCGCGGGCTGGAATTGGCCCATCGCAAACATGGCCGCCTCAAATGGGCGACGCTGTTCGAGCCGGCCATCACGCTGTCGGAACAGGGCTTCGCGATCTCGCCCAGACTGCACTCGCTGATCGCCGCCGACGCCTCCCTGCCGGGTTCGCCAGACATGGCCGCTTACTTTCTCAATGCCGATGGCAGCCCGAAGGCGGTTGGCACCGTGCTGAAAAATCCAGCATTGGCCGGCGTGCTCAAGCGCATCGCCAACGAAGGTCCCGACGCGTTGTACAAAGGCCCGATCGCCGAGGAGATCGTCGCCAAGGTACAAGGCCACGCCAACCCCGGCAGCCTTTCGCTGAACGACCTCCAGGGCTACACCGCGCGGGAACGAGCACCGTTGTGCACCGACTACAAGCGCTGGCAAGTCTGCGGCATGCCACCACCGTCTTCGGGCGGGGTTGCCGTGGCGCAGATCCTCGGGACGTTGCAGGCCCTGGAACAGCGCGACAGCCACGCGGCCCTCGCGCCTTTGAAACCCGTCAAGACTGACAAGCCCGCCGGCATTGAACCCGCCCCCGACGCGGTGCACCTGATCGCCGAAGCCGAGCGCCTGGCCTATGCCGACCGCGCCCAATACATTGCCGACCCCAATTTTGTCGCCGTGCCGCTCAAAGGCCTGGTCGATGCTGGTTATCTGGCCAGCCGCGCCAGCCTCATCGGCCCTCGTAGCATGGGCGTCGCCAAGCCCGGCACGCCACCGGGCATCCAGGTGGCCTACGCCCCGGACCGTTCCCCCCTGCGTATTTCCACCTCGCAAGTGGTGGCCGTGGATGACCAGGGGGGCGCCGTGTCCATGACCACGACGGTGGAATCGGCGTTCGGCTCACACTTGATGGTCCAGGGCTTCATGCTCAACAACCAGATGACCGATTTCTCGTTCATCCCCGAAGAGAATGGGCAAAAAGTCGCCAACCGTGTCGAACCGGGCAAGCGCCCACGCTCGTCCATGGCACCGACGCTGATCTTCGATCGGCGGGGGGAATTGGTGGCCGCTGTCGGCTCCCCGGGTGGTTCTCAGATCATCGAATACGTCGCCAAGTCAATGATTGGCCTGTTGGATTGGGACCTCGACCCGCAAACCGCCATCAACCTTCCCAACTTCGGCAGCCGCAACGGCCCTACCGAACTGGAGCGGGGCCAATTCAGCCCGGCGCTGATCCAGGCGCTGAAGGACAAAGGCCATGAGGTGAGCGAAATTGATATGACCAGCGGCACCCAGGCGATTGTCCGGGTGCGCGATGCGCAAGGGAAAACCACACTGGCTGGCGGGGCGGACCCACGGCGTGAGGGTCAAGCACTGGGGGATTGATCAACCTCGCTCTGGGGCTGATAGACCAGCAGATCGGCGGGCTGACATTGCAGATAACTGCAAATGGCTTCGAGGGTCGCCAGGCGTATACCCTTGACCTTTCCTTGCTTGAGCAAGGAAAGGTTGGCTTCGGTAATGCCTATGGCGGCGGCGAGGTCCTTGGATTTGACCTTGCGTGTCGCCAGCATTACATCGAGTTGAATCACAATAGGCATGGGGTTCTCAAACGAAAGTTCGGTTTTCTGAGTCGACTTCACTGGCTTGGGACAGGATCCGGGCAATGATCGCAATACAGGCCGCAAGAAACAAAGCCACAAAGGAGGGGGCGGTAATACTGAGGGTCAACAATCGTTGGCCAACCGGCGCATGGATTGTCATCAGCAGGCTGAGAAACGGCTCGCACAGGAAATCCAACAACACCCACAGCGCAACCGCGCGCCCGACCTTGCCCAGATAGACAGCCGCTTCGCTGGAAAAATACTGGCCATGGGCATACCGCTTGAACAACTGCCGCAAGTTGGCCAAGCCAGCCGCCAACGCCACCAAAGGAATACTCGAAAGCAAAATGCCGCCTAGCGATTGCCAGCCGGTCAAGTGCAACGCCTCTTCGGACAAACTCGACAGCTGTCGTTCGGTCAGGGCAAATCCCAGGCCGTATCGTGACGCAACATCAGGAAAGAGCCAGGCCGCGGCATTGACGGCCATCATCGCGACGATGAAGAAAAGCGTTATGGCAGCCATCCGCTGGCTGTACAGGGCAAGACGATTCGTACGCATGTTGAGGCTCCAACAGAATAAGAGGAGCCCAGAACATAGCCATGAAATTATCACAAAACAATAATTAATATGTAAAAAACAATAATACGCGAAGCTTAGGTCGATAGCTGATTGGCAAACTGGCTCACCGCATCGACCACTTTCTTCGCCCCGTCCTGGATCTCGACGATCACCGTTCCCGCCTCGGCTGCCAAGGCCAGGCCGTGTTCGGCCTGGTGCTGGCCGTCGGTCATCAGGGCCACGGCGTTGCGGGCCATGTCCTGGTTCTGGCGGACCACGCCAACGATTTCATCGGTCGCCTGGCTGGTACGCGATGCCAGTTGTCGCACTTCATCGGCCACCACCGCAAAGCCGCGACCTTGCTCGCCGGCCCGGGCCGCTTCGATTGCAGCGTTGAGCGCCAGCAGGTTGGTTTGTTCGGCGATACCGCTGATGGTCTTGACGATGGTACCAATCACCAGGGATTGCTCATTCAGCGCCTCGATGCCTTCGCCAGCGGTTTGCATGTGCCGGGCCAGGTCGCGCATCACGTCCACGGCCTGGGTTACCACCGTCGTGCCGCGCTGGGCGCTGTTGTCAGTCTGCAACGAGGTGCTGTAGGCGATGTTGGCCGCCTCGGCGACGGCTTTTTCCTGATTGACCTGGTCGGTGATGTTGGTGGCGAACTTGACCACTTTGTAAAGCCGCTCATTGGCATCGAGCACCGGGTTGTAGGAGGCTTCCAGCCAGACCTCACGACCACTGCTGTCGATACGCTTGAAGCGGCCAGCCACGAATTCACCACTGTTCAGGCGCCTCCAGAACTGCTCGTAGGCCGCGCTGTTGTATTCCTCAGGTTCACAAAACACGCGGTGATGCTTGCCCTTGATTTGTGCAAGGCTGTAACCCATGGCGTTGAGGAAACGATCATTGGCCGTCAGTACGTGACCGCCCAGATCGAATTCGATCACCGCCGTTGAACGCACCAATGCGCCAATGAGGTTTTCATGCTCGCGGGAAGCCTCGATGGTTCGGGTCAGGTCATTGGAGTACATCGAAAAAAAGCGGACCCGCCCGTCAGCCCCTCGTACGGGCTGGAGGATCGAACGCAGCCAGGCTTCCTGGCCATTGCCTCGCAGCAGGCGCACGGCGCCGGAAAAGTGCTCGCCACGGGTCAACGCCGACTTGAAGCGAACCTGGAACTCATTGGTTTTCAAATACCCAGGGACCAGCTCATCCACAGCCCGGCCAATCAAGTCCTGGCTCTTGTAGCGCATCTCGTCGAGAAAGTTCTGATTGACCGATTGAATCCGTCCATCGGCGTCCAGGGTGAGGCCAAGCATTTCGCGATCCAGGCTTTCCTTGACTTGCGCAAGGCTGGACAGTTCTTGGCGAAGAGCCAGCAGCTCCTGCTTCAGGCGGTTGTTAAACATGGGCAGCTCCGACAGCAGGAGAATTAAATGCTGTTCCCTCGCCATCGGCCCGGCGATTTTTTTCTAAAGAGCACCTCGAGCCCCCAGTGAAAATACTCCAGGACGCCCTCGAACCCGATAAGCCTTCCATGGTCACTGGATTGTTCTACTGTTGCGCCTGACCTTGAAGCCTTTGCCGCCATCAATACCCATAACCATAAAAACGAGGTAATAGCCGTGACCACCGACATCGAAGACAGCCGTTCCGCCCGCTTCGCCTTGCGCTGTTCCAGTTTCGCCGAACGCTGGTTTCCCGACTCCTGGGTCTTCGCCGCGCTGGCGGTGCTGGTGGTCGCCGTGGCGACACAATTTATCGGCGCCACGCCCACGGCGGCGGCCATGGCGTTCGGCGACGGCTTCTGGAGCCTGATCCCGTTCACCATGCAAATGGCCTTCGTGGTGATCGGCGGATACGTGGTCGCCAGTTCGCCACCGGCCGTCAAATTGATTGACCGCCTGGCACGGATTCCGACCAACGGTCGCTCCGCCGTGGCATGGGTGGCGCTGATCTCCATGGTCGCGTCGTTGCTCAACTGGGGCCTGTCGTTGGTGTTTGGCGGTTTGCTGGTGCGCGCCCTCGCCCGGCGCACCGACTTGAAAATGGACTATCGCGCCGCCGGGGCCGCTGCTTACCTGGGCCTGGGCGCAGTGTGGGCCCTGGGTTTGTCTTCTTCGGCAGCGCAATTGCAGGCCAACCCGGCCAGCCTCCCGCCCTCGATCCTGTCGATTACGGGCGTCATTCCCTTTACCCAGACCATTTTTCTCTGGCAGTCTGGGGTCATGTTGCTGGCGCTGATCGTGATTTCCTTGATCGTCGCCTACGCCACAGCTCCCGGGCCGAACAGTGCCCGTGACGCCGCCGCTTGTGGTATCGACCCCAGTTTCAGCATGCCGGCGTTGCAGCCCCGTACCCGCCCGGGGGAATGGCTGGAACACAGTCCACTGTTGATCATCGCCCTGGTGCTGCTGGCGGCCGGCTGGCTGTTCCACGAGTTCTCGACCAAGCCTGCGATCAGCGCCATTTCCGGGCTCAACACCTATAACTTCCTGTTCATCATGCTGGGCGCCTTGCTGCACTGGCGGCCGCGCAGCTTTCTCGACGCCGTGGCCCGTGCAGTGCCGACGACCACCGGCGTGTTGATCCAGTTTCCGTTGTACGGCTCGATTGCCGCGTTGCTGACCACGGTCAAAGGCAGCGATGCCCAGACCCTGGCCCACCACATCTCGACCTTTTTCGTACAAATCGCCTCCCATGACACCTACGCCCTGTTGATGGGTGTCTATTCGGCGGTACTGGGCTTTTTCATTCCTTCTGGCGGCGGCAAGTGGATCATTGAAGCGCCTTACGTCATGCAGGTGGCCAACGACCTGAACTATCACCTGGGCTGGGCAGTGCAGATCTATAACGCCGCCGAAGCGCTGCCGAACCTTATCAACCCCTTCTACATGCTGCCGTTGCTCGGGGTCTTGGGGCTGAAGGCCAGGGACCTGATCGGTTTTTCCTTCGTGCAGTTGCTGGTGCATACGCCGTTGGTGCTGGTACTGCTATGGGCGCTGGGGACGACATTGAGTTATTTGCCGCCAGTGATGCCATAAAGCCATAAAAAAGGGCCGAAATTTCCATCGGCCCACTTCTTCTTCGGCCCGGTCTGTTTCAGTATGGATGCGCCCTGTTTTGAGGGGCCCACACGCTGAAAAGGATCTGAGCATGTCCAAACTCGCCGTACTTTCTTTTGCCGCCCTGGCCTTCAGTGCCGCCGCCCACGCCACCGACATTGACGTACAACTGGGCAGCACCGAACGCGTCACTCGGCTCTTCGCCTACCCCAACAACTGCAACGTCATCTGCTTTCGCGACTGGACCCTGGAGCAGACCGTCGAGCACTACCTGACCCAAAGCGTGCAGCGCGACGGCTATGGCACGGCCAAGGTCCACGTCAAAATCGATAATGACAAGGTCTATGCCAGCATCAGTGGCGTACCGAAGAGCTACGGCCAACCACTCAAGGCCCTGCTTGACGCCGGGGACCTGGCGTACAACGGCGCATCCAAACTCAACAGCGACAAGAAATGGTCCTATAACTGGTACCTGTTCCTGCCGCTGGGCATGGCCCTGGAAAACCGCAAGAGTGTCGAGTTGCTGCACTTCCCGCCGGATTACTCCCTGACCCAGGCCCAGGACTACCTGGAGTCGGCGACCACCGATCGTTGGGCCACACTGCTGACCGTCAACGGCATTGCGGTTGAACAGACGCCGGCCTACCAGACCATCATCGACATTGCGCCCATCGCAGCGCCGTCCAATGCTGGCAGCACACTGGAGGGGCTCTATAGCTACTTCAACGATTACCAAACCACCATGGTCACACAGGTCACCCAAACCGCCAGCGGCGCCGCATTGCCGATGGTCGCCTTCGGAGCGCCCGTTCGGAACTGGATCAAGACTCAGTACGGCCAGACCGTGAATGTGCTCAGCCTGGCGACCATCACAACCGGTAGCGGGGTCAAGGTTCCGGTCCTGGGCTCCAACCATCCGAGCTACATCTGGTACGCCGCCGACAAGGACAACTACGATGGAGACGAAGCCAAGGCTGATGCCGCCGGCCTGAAAGTCATGGGCCAGGACCTGAGTGCTGCATGCTGGCAGGCCGGCATGGGCAGCAAGCCGGGCACCGACCCGAACACTCTGCTGAACCAGTGCACGCAGACCTGGCAGGTCACGCAGAAGGAGAAAACCTGCGAGTTGTTCTACACCTCGGTTCGGAAACTGAGCGAGGAAGACGCAGCGAAAAAATGCGAAACACCGGCGATCAAGTCGCAACTTCCGCAACTGAAGGTACCCATGCCGCTGCCAGCCGAGGCGGTCTAAACCTTGAGGCGTCTTCCCGCGTAGGCTGGCGCTGACGCGGGAAAGCGCCTTTGGCACCTGTCAGAGTCGACAGTAGATGACGCCCCCGACTTGGGCGAAGCTATCAAGGTTTTTTCAACGACCGCCGGCAGGATCGCCAGCGCCAGCAAGTCGAGTGTTTAGCACCGACAAGGACTGTCATGACCACGTTCATCACAGATAGCGCCTGTTCACAGCACCGGGATTGCATCTACCCGGAAAAACAACTCAGCACCCGCCTGGGCTACCCCTCGGTGCACGACTTCGAAGTGCATCACACGACCGACGGCCGCGGCAACGGCATCATCGCCCGTAAACCATTCGCTCCCATGACGAGGATGTGCAGGGTTTCGGGGCTGTTGGTGAGCCGACGGCGCCTGCACACGCTGCAGATCCTGCCGGACGTGCACATGTATGACCCACGCTTCGCCGGATTGCTGCTGCATTCCTGCAATCCGAATGTCTTCCTCGACATGAGCGAATTGTGGCTGTGGTCACTGGCCCGTATCGATGAAGGCGACTGCCTGACGATGGATTACGCCAGTACCGAACAGAAACTGTACCGCCAGTTCGCCTGCCGGTGCGGTTCGTACAACTGTCATGGCTGGATTACCGGCTATGACGAACCGCCTAATGAACAGGGAATGAAGTTTCTACGGCACTGGCGCCGTCAATGTCACCGCGACTGACGAACCGGACTCAGGGCGCGCCGACCGGCCGCAGCCGATACTGCGGCGGCAGCTGTTCGAAACCGCTGATCGTGGTGTCCAGGCTCTTCCAGCGTCCGTCCTTGATGCCGTAGATGCAGCCATGGATCGACAGTTTCTGCCCGCGGTGCCAGGCGTTCTGCACGATGCTGGTATGGCCGACGTTGGCCACCTGCTGGATCACGTTCAGCTCGCACAAGCGGTCGACACGTTCCTCCTCGGTCGGCAATTGGCCCAAGGCCTCGCGATGCTCGTAGTACAGGTCGCGAATCGAGCGCAGCCAGCCGTCGATCAGGCCCAATTGCCGGTCCTGCATCGAGGCACGCACACCGCCACAGCCATAATGACCGGTGACCAGGATGTGTTTGACCTTGAGCACGTCCACCGCGTACTGGATCACCGACAGGCAGTTGAGGTCCGTGTGCAACACTACGTTGGCCACATTGCGGTGTACGAACAGATCGCCTGGCAGCATGCCAACGATCTCGTTGGCCGGCACCCGCGCATCGGAACAGCCGATCCACAGGTACTCCGGGGTTTGCTGACGAGCCAGCTTGGAGAAGAAGTCAGGATCTTCCTGCTTGATCGCATCGGCCCAACGCGCGTTGTTATCAATCAGATCTTGTAATTCGTTCATGCTGTCTAGCCTCGATTGAGAGTGCGCAACTATGACAAGCGACCGTCGGTCAAGGTCACGTCGGCGATGCATTGGAATTCCTGGATGCGCTGCCGGTCGACACCAGTAAGGCCCACAGTATGAGGAATTACCATGAATGATTCACGACGTCCCTTCGATGCGACGCAACCGGAACCCATTGACGACAATGAGGATCGCATGGGCTCGATGCATGAACTGGAGTTCGACGAAGAAGAACCCAGCGCGAAGATCGGTGACGAACTGCCGGAAAACGAACGCGAGCAGCTGATACCTCGCGAACGCGTCCGAGAAGCCGGGATGACCGGGGCTTCGACGGATGATCACGAATCGACCGACGACGACATGAGCCCGGAAACCCTCATTCGCGAAGACGGCGCCCGGGACGCCCACGAGACCGGGGACGACGAACAGGCAGACTGGGACCTGAGCGTGGTGGATGAAAATGATATTGGCGGGGGCGACGGGCTGGACGAGGCGGAAATGGCCGATATCGATCCGCTGGATGGCAAGCGTTGACCTGAACCTGTGGGAGCGGGCTTGCTCGCGATAGCGGTGGATCAGTTTGCATCGATGTCGAATGTACCGCCGTCTTCGCGAGCAAGCTCGCTCCCAAATGGGGTCGCGGTGCTTCAGTCCACCAACGTGCAGGCCATGACCACCGCGTCTTCGCGCCCGCCCACCGCCGGGTAGTAATCCCGGCGCCGGCCCACTTCATTGAAACCATAGCGCTCATACAGCCGGAACGCCGTGCGGTTGCTATCTCGCACTTCCAGGAAGCACTCTCGGGCCTCGGCCTTGTAGGCAATCGACATCAAGTGCTCCAACAGGCGCAAACCCAGGCCACGACCCTGGTTTTCCGGTTTGACGGTGATATTGAGCAGGTGCGCCTCATCCAGGATGATCTGCACCACGCCATGACCCACTTGCTGCTGGCCTTCGAACATCAGCCAGATCTGGTATTTGCCCAGCCCGTCGAGAAAGATCCCGCGGGTCCAGGGGTGGCTGTAGGCGGCGTATTCGATTTTCAGTACAGCGTCGAGGTCCGCCTCGGTCATCGGGCGGAACGATACAGCGTCACTCATTCGATTCTTTCCAGCGCGCCATCAGCCGGCGCATGGCTTGCCAGACATCAGCCTTGCGCTGTGGCGTTTCCATTAACAGTTCCAACCCGGGCAACGCCCAGGCCGAGCCCAGGCCTTCGACCTGCAATTCACGATTGAACGCTTCGGCATCCGCCTCGCCGGCAAACTTCACCGCTGGCAGGCCGATCAGCCACAGGCACACGCAGGGCTCGTCTTCGAGCCGCGCCGAAACGAAGCCCTGGACGAAATCCCGCGCCGCTTCCGGCCCCTGATCCATGGTCCCGCGTGACAACAACGGCCAACGCACCGGCTCGCCGATGATTTGCGGGCTGTCCGGCAGACCGGCGGCGCGTAGCATGTCCTTGAGCAGCAAGTAGGCCGGATCGCGGCTTTGGAACGGCTCGCCCGTGGGCAACTCCACCAACAGCAGGCAACGCCCGGCCCGCAGCAGTTGCAGGGCGAAACGCGGCGGGGCGACGTAGGGAGCCTTGGCCGGCGCCTCGACCACCTCCTCAACCGGCTTGGCATTGGTGCGGGTCGAGGCCAGGCTCGGGCGCGGCACTTCGATCTTTGGCCGCTCGGGGGCGGGCGCTGGCGGCTCGGCGACCGTCTTGGCCGGCGCGATGTACTCGGGCTCGGGCGTTTCCAACAGCTCGGGCCGCGACGGGGCGGCGAACGGCAATTCGGTACGCGGCAGCCAGTTGACCACCTGCATGGCGGTCAGATAGGCGCGGCGGCGGGACTCGATAAGCAAGGGTCGGCCACTTGTGGATAACTGAAAGTGGGAGGGATTCTACCGCCCTTCGAGGCGGATCGCT
The DNA here is from genome assembly GCF_900119205.1 of Pseudomonas sp. NFACC16-2. Taxonomy (NCBI): domain Bacteria; kingdom Pseudomonadati; phylum Pseudomonadota; class Gammaproteobacteria; order Pseudomonadales; family Pseudomonadaceae; genus Pseudomonas; species Pseudomonas sp. NFACC16-2. The sequence goes on from NZ_FPIX01000013.1 coordinate 133,961, forward strand.
TCCCTGTTGAGCCAATAGTTGATCGATAGCAAACGACAGTCCGTCCAAGGGGTGAATCGCAACCGGCCCGATGCAGTACAATCGCCGCTTTTAATTGCCAACCCGACGGCCATTGCGATGATCGAACCCAAGCGCGTCTTGCGCGCCCTCGCTGAACACTGGGCATTGCTGGAACCTTTGTGCGAGCACTTCGACCAGGGCACCCTGAGCCTCAACGAATTGCGTTCACAGCTGGCCGCCCAACAATTGGACAGCACGCCCCAGGACATCACCAGCCTGCTGGATGTGTGGATCCGCCTGGACATTCTCGTACCGGTGGCGAAAAGCCCGAACCGCTTCGAGCTCAACGCCCAGATCCATGACTTCCTCGCCTACCTGCGCCGCGAACACCGCCTGGGCCTGTGCCTGGAGATCGAAGCCTACCTGCGCCACCTCGAGCGCCTGGCAGGTTACATCCAGGACGCCTTCGACATTCGCGACGGCAACGACCTGGCCCGCCAACTGCGCCTGCTGGACATGCGCGTGCGCGACGTGCTCAAGAAACTCGCCAACGACGAACAGGCCCTGGTGGCCGTGGCCGAGCGGGCCAAGACCAGCGACCGGCAGATCCCGCTGCGCCAGCGTTATGCCGAAGTGCTGGCGACCTGGGACGAATACGTCGAACCGATGATCCAACTGGTGAACGCCGACGGCGCCTTCGAGCAAGGCGTGCGCAAGGTCGAGAACGTGCTGTTGCGCATGCTCACCGAACAGCAACGCCTCGGCCACCTGGTGGACGACGACATGCTGCTGCGCACCCACGCGCGTATCCTCGAAATGCAGACCAGCGCCCAACTGACGCTGCGCCATGCCCGTGAACTGCTGCTGCCATTGCGCGAAGAGGCTCGCCGCCACAACGCGGTGACCCGTGGCGCCGCCCTGGCCCTGGCCGCCATTCGTCGCAAAGGCATCGATGCCGTACCGCAGGCCGCCATGCCGCTGTTCACCCGGCCGCAAAGTACGTTCCTGGGCAGCGCCAGCCAGGTCGAAGCCTATGTGTACGCCCTGGCCCGTTTCGAGCCGAAACCGGCGCGTTTTCCCAAGTCCCACAAGACCCACAAGGGCGGCGAGGCACCGCGCGCGCCACGCACTGTGCGCGAGATGGTCGAGCGCTGCGAAGACGCCCTGCCGATGCCGGACCTGATGACCTGGCTGCTGGAGCAGGAGCCGGACGGCGCTACCGACGAATTGCTGTACTGGTTCTCGCGCCTGTCGCGGGAAAAACGTTTCAAACGCGAGCGTCTGGAACGCCGCGACTATCACACTCACGAGCATCAGGTCAGCCTGCGCTCCTTCGCCCTGCTCTCGGCCAGCGACACCGCCGCCGAGGATTCTGCGAGCATCCCCCATGCATCTTGATCTATCCGAACTGTCCCAGCTGGCGCCGATCTTTCGCGAGCTGTTCAAGGGTTACCACGTCAGCCGCCGCGACCCGGAGCTGTACGCCCAACTGTCGAACTTCCAGGACCAGTACCGCACGCTGTTCAAGGCCTTGGGCTTCGAACTGGTGTGCGACACCCGTGGTTTCTATTACTTCGTGCCGGACCTGGCCGCCGCGGCGGTGAACAAGACCGCCCAGCGCCTGGCGTTGTTCACCTTCATCCTCGTCGAGCATTTGGCCGACCAGGGCCGCGACCCGATTGCCGTACTCGACGGCGGCAGCCTGGGCCGCGATGAGCTGCCTTCGCTGCTGGAAAAGTACCGCGACCTGTTCATCCAGGCCGAAGTCCAGACCCAGGAAGAACTGGAAGAGAAAATCATGCGGCGCATGACCCAACTGGGTTTCGCCAGCGAAGACAACGGCGTGTACCGCTTCCTGCCGCCGATGCATCGCTTCCTCGACGTGTGCCTGTCGGTCCAGCAGGACCGCGACCTGGCCGCCAGCCTGCACAGTGTGCTGCCGTTGCCCGAGCCGGTACTGATCGACGAAGACAGCGACGAGAAACTGCTACAGACCGATGATCCGCTGGATCTCAGCGAATTCGAAGGTGAAAGCGAAGAAGACGCACTGGCCCGTGCCATTGCCGAAGAACAGGAGACCGACGCATGAGCAAGGAACGCTACGGCATCCGCCGCTTTGCCCTTTTGAACACCGCCGGCTACAGCCTCGGTTTGTTCCCCCTGGAAGAACCGCTGTCGGTCTATGGCGCGAACAACCTCGGTAAATCCGCCTCGATCAACGCCTTGCAGTTCCCGATCCTGGCGCGCATGTCGGACATGAGCTTCGGCAAGTACAGCCTGGAACAGTCCCGGCGCTTCTACTTTGCCTCGGACACCAGCTACATCCTGGTGGAAGTCGCCCTGCCCCACGGCCCACACGTGATCGGCGTGGTCGGTCGCGGCCCCGGCGGCGGTTTTGGCCACCAGTTCTTTGCCTACGCCGGCAAACTGGACTTGGCTCACTATCAGAAAAATGACACCTGCCTGCGGCAGAAAGAGCTGTTCACCAACCTGGAGCGCGAAGGCCTGAAAGCCTACGAACTCAAGCCGGATGAACTGCGGCGCCTGCTGGTGGGTGGCCACACCTCGATCCCCCTGGACCTGACGCTGATCCCGCTACGTTCCACCAGCGAGCAAAGCCTCAAGACCTTCCGCGCGCTGTTCATCAACCTGCTGCACATGCGCGAAATCACTGCGGCCAAGCTCAAGCAACTGTTCCTCGACGCGTTCGAGCACAGCCTGCGCTCCGGAAGCGTTGACTACATCGCCGCGTGCGAAGAAGCCTTCCGCGACGTACGCCGCATGGAGCAGGACTACAACTCCCTGGTCGCCGCCGGTCCGCTGGTGGAAGCCTTGGCCAATGGCGTGAAGCAGCGCGATATCCTGCGCGGCAAATTACACCGCCTCTCGCCACTGCTCGATTCGTTGCTGGGCACCTGGTCGGACTACGCCAGTGCGCGCAAGGAAGAGCTGACCATCCAGGCCGAACACTACCGCAACGAACAGGATTCGTTGCAGAACGACCAGCGCGGCGGCACTCAGGAGCTGATGCGCCTGGAGCGGGAAATCAGCGGCATCCAGCGCTGGATCGGCGAGCTGTCGGTACTCAAAAACCGCTTCGCCCTGGTGGATGACGTCAAGGTCCTGGAGCAGCAACTGCTCGCCGCCAAGGACGCCCACGACGAACTGGCCGGCGCCCTGGCCCAGTCCCGCCAATTCAGCGCCGAAGACCTGGAAGAGCGTCTGCGGGATCTGGAAAAACGCCTGAAGTCGGTCAAGCAACAACTCGATCACGCCGACAACAACAGCTATGCCCGCCTGCGTGAAGAATTCTCCCAGCAGGACGTCGAACGCCTGATGCGCTTGTTCAACAGCGCCCTGTTCAGCCTGCCATTGGGCGAACACGGCATCGCGCTGGACGAGAACGGCGAGTGGGTCAAATCCATGGAGCTGATCCTCGACGGCTTCAAGGGTGAGCGTTTCGAAGTGCCGGGCCTGTCCATCGACCTGTCCCACATCGAGCCACCTGCCCTGCAAGCCCTGGCCGACCGAGCCGCGCTGCGGGACCAGAAAGAACGCCTGGAAAAAGAACTCAAGCAGCTCAAGACCCAGCAAGCCGTGGCCGCCGACCGTGCGGCGAGCAAGACCCAGACCGAAGCGCTGTACCAGCAGGTCCTGGATGCGCAAAAGGCCTTGGAAGACTTCCGCCGTACCCAGACCTTGAGCGCCGAGGAAGGCGAGAAGCTCGAACAGCTGGCGCAAATGGAAGCCGCCCAGGACGAACTCAAGCGCTCCAGCGATGCCTTCACCGAGCGCGTCCAGCAGCTGTCCGCCAAGTTGCAACTGGTGGGCCGCCAGATCGCCGACATGGAAGCCAAGCAACGCACCCTCGACGATGCCCTGCGCCGTCGTCAATTGCTGCCGGTGGACCTGCCGTTCGGCACGCCGTTCATGGACCCGGTCGACGATTCCATGGACAACCTGCTGCCGCTGCTCAATGACTACCAGGACAGCTGGCAAGGGCTGCTGCGGGTCGACGGCCAGATCGAAGCGCTGTATGCCCAGGTGCGCCTCAAGGGCGTGGCCAAGTTCGACAGCGAAGACGACATGGAGCGACGCCTGCAACTGCTGATCAACGCCTATGCCCACCGCACCGACGAAGCCCTGACCCTGGGCAAGGCGCGCCGTGCCGCGGTGACCGACATCGCCCGGACCCTGCGCAACATCCGCAGCGACTACGACAGCCTCGAGCACCAACTGGCGTTGTTCAACCGCGAAATCAACAAGCGCCAGGTGTCCAACCTGCAGAGCTTCCGCATCGTCCTGGCGCCGAACAAGGAAGCGCTCAAGCACATCGACCAGATCATCCACAGTGCCGGCCAATACGAGGAAGGCGAGACGCTGTCGGTGTTCGACCTCAGCCAGAGCGCCGAGCAGGACAACAAGAACGAAGAAGCCAAGGAGTACCTGGCGCGGCTGGTGGCGGCGAACCACAACCAGCTCGGCCTCAAGGACCTGTTCGAACTCGCGTTCGAGATCACCAAGGTCAACGGCCAGCCAGTGATCCACACTGACATCGACGGCGCGGCATCCAACGGCACCACCATGACCATCAAGGCGCTGACCAACATGTACTTGTTGCTGCACCTGATGGACCGCGAACAGGCCGGCCGCGTGCGCCTGCCGTACTACCTGGACGAAGCGGCGGACATCGACGAGAAGAACCAGGCAGCACTGCTGGAAACCAGCCTGCAACTGGGCTTCGTGCCGATCCTCGCCAGTGTGAAACCGCAAGTCTGCGCCAGTGTCGCCATCGACCTGGAAGGCGGCAGCGGGCCGAACGGCATCTACATAGACGAAGCGGATTGGAAATACATCCGTCGTCACGATGCGGTGAAGGCCACGGTGAATGTGCAGGCCGATGAGCCGGAGCTGGATCCGGTGTGAGGTGAGTACCCGGGCATGAAAAAGGCCGCGATCCAATGGATCGCGGCCTTTTTCATGGTTGCATTCTGTGGCGAGGGAGCTTGCTCCCGCTCGGCTGCGCAGCCGCCGCTGGCTTTAGGACCGCTACGCGGTCCAGCGGGAGCAAGCTCCCTCGCCACGGTTATTGCCGACCATTATGCTTACTTGCCGAGACTGATCTTTGGCGCCCAGGTCAGCCATTCATCTTCGAATTTATCGAACAGCGGGAAAGTCTGCTCCGGTCGAGCCGGATTACCCATTCGTTCGCCATCCGGCGTTGCAAACGCAATGCCGCCCTGGATAAGCGTTTCAAGCGACTCGGTTCGCACCGTCGCGCCCTTGAACAGACCGAAGTCCAGACCGAAGCCACTGCTATTCCAGAAACGCGTGCCGCTGCGCACCAGCGGCGCATACTTGGGCTCGATCAGGATATGGATCAGCACCCGGTCCGCGGTCTGGCCCAGTTCATAACCCGTGACCTTGCCCACCGTAATCTCGCGGTAGGTCACCGGTACGCCGATCTTCAACGAACCGCGGCGGGCCGCGCTCAGCACCAGGCTCAATCCCGCTTCGGGCACAGCGCTTTGCGGTGGGTTGGCCAGGGCCACGAAGTTTTTCTGCGGCCCGAGGTTTTTCGCCGAAGGCTGCACTTCGATGTATTGGCCGGTGACCAGCGTTTCCAGGTTGGAGGTCTTCATCAACCCCAACTCCGGCTTGACCACCCAGAACTGGGACCCGACCCGGGCGATGCGCTCGGGCACTTCGGTGATACGCGCCGTGAGCAGCACCGATTGCATATCGGCACTGAGATCAACATCCTCGACCTTGCCCACATCCAACCCTTTGAATCGGATCGGTGTACCACTGCGCAAACCATCGGCGCGATCGACCTTGATCGTGACCTCAGTGCCTCGCTGTTGTGCGGCTTCGTGATCGGCGAACAGGCGAAAACGCGGAATACGTCTTTTCAGCGGCACATTCGGTTCCGGCGTTTCAAAGGCAATCCCGCCGGCCATCAGGCTTTGCAGGGACTCGCTCTTAACCTGGATCCCGCCCGTCAAACCGCCCGTGAGGGTGATCCCACTGGCGTTCCAGAACCGGGTCGAGCCGTTGACCAGCCCTTCGTACTCCTTCTCGATGTGCACACCGATGATCAGTTGTTTCTTCTTGCGGGAGAACTGATAGCTCTGCACCGACCCGACCTTGACCTGCTTGTAGAGGATCGGACTGCCGACCTCCAGGGATCCGAGGTTTTCGGTCAGCAGGACCAGGTGCAGCCCCGGGGAACGCAAGTCCAGCGGTGGAGCTTTTGCCCGAGCTTCGAACTCGCGTTGCGGCGCGCCGCCCTTGTCACCCGGACGCACGGCAATGTAATTGCCCTTGACCAAGGCTTCCAGGCCGGTGATACCTGCCAGGGAGATGGATGGCTTGACGACCCAGAACTGCGTGCCGGTTACCAGGTAATCTTCGGCCAAGGGGTCCAGGGTCAATTCAGCCGTGGCGCTGGCCAGGTCCGGATCGACCTTGAGGTTCTTCAGGCTGCCGACCTGGATACCTTTGTACATGACCGGCGTACGACCGGCCTGCAACCCTTCGAAATCGCTGAGCTTGACCTTCACTCGAATACCCGCCGCAGCGGCGTCAAAGTCTTCGTAAAGACGGAACGGCAGGCTTGGGTCCGTCGGCGGGCTGTCCTTGCGGCTTTCCGGCGTGGCGAAGGCAATCCCTCCGGCCACGATGCTGGCCAGGGACTCACTGCGCACTTTGACGCCCGAGAGGTTGGCATCGATGCTGATGCCACTGGCGTTCCAGAAACGCGTGTGTTTGCGCACCAGGCTGGCATAGGTCGGCTCGATGAAGATTTTGATTTCGACCTTGCTCTGATCCTCTGACAGCAGGTAACTCTTCACCTGACCGACCTGAATCTGTTTGTAGAACACCGGGCTGCCACGGTTCAGCGAACCCAACCGATCAGCCTTGAGGGTCAGGTGCAAACCCGGTTTGGCGTCCGACAGCGGCGGCTCTTCGGCCAGGGCCTTGAATTTACGGGTCGACTCCCCTTCACCTGGGCTGATAGCCACATAGTTACCCGATACCAGGGTTTCCAGCCCCGTGATCCCGGCCAGGCTCACGCTCGGCTTGACCAGCCAGAAACGTGTTCCGGTCTTGAGGTATTGTTCGACGTCCTTGTTCATCTCGATGGTCGCGACCACTCCCTTGGAGCTGCCTTCGTCATCGAGGGTAAGGGCCGTCACTTTGCCGACCGTCATCCCTTTGTAAACGACTTCGGTTTTGTTGACCTGAATGCCTTCGCCGCTCTCAAAGCGCACGTTGATCTCGATTCCGGTCTCGTTATAAGCCCGCCAGCCAAGCCAGCCGCCGATGATCAAGGCGATCAACGGCAGGACCCAGATGGCCGACCAGTTCGAAGCCGGTCGAGTTTTAGCGGTAGGCAAATCAGTCATGGTCGTCATCCGACTCCGTGTTATCCCAAATCAGTCGGGGATCGAAGGTTACTGCGGCAATCATTGTCAAAATCACTACGCTGGCGAAAGCGATCGCGCCGAGACCGGCTTCAACACTGGCGAGCCGTCCGAAATTCACCACGGCCACCAAAATGGCGATCACGAAAATATCCAGCATCGACCAGCGGCCAATGAACTCGATGAAACGGTACATAAGGATGCGTTGCTGCGCCGACATAGGCTGATGCCGCTGCACGGAAAACAACAACAAGGCGATGCCCACCAGTTTGAAAGTGGGTACAACGATGCTGGCGATGAACACCACGGCGGCAATAGGAATCATGCCGTGTTGAACCAGCTCGATGACGCCAGCCATGATGGTGCTCGGGGCGCCCTGGCCCAGCGAGTTGATAGTCATGATCGGCAACATGTTGGCCGGAATATAAAGAATCGCGGCCGTGATCAATAACGCCCAGGTCCGCATCAAGCTGTTCGGGCGACGGGGGTGAACCAGCGCGCCGCAGCGAGTACAGGTTTGGTTGTCGACCTCAGCATCCTGCCGATTCAACTCGTGGCACTCCGTACAGATCAGAATCCCTGCATCAATCGCCCGCATGGGCATCTTCTCCTGATAACGCCTGCCAGATCTGATGGGGTGACATCACCACCTCCAGCCAGACCTGGACCAGCAACAAACTGATGAAGCACACCAGGCCAAGGCCTACAGTGATGGCCGCCATGTCTGCCAACTTGACGATGGCCACCAACACGCCCATGAGGTAGACCTCAAGCATCCCCCAGTCTCGTAGATGGTGATAAATGCGATACAGCAACAAACCGTAACTACGGCCAAAATCCAAGCGAATGGACAACAGCACCACCAACTGGCAGAGCAACTTGAGTAGTGGAATGCCCATGCTGCACAGGAACACTACTGCCGCGATGCCTTGCATGCCGGTATCAAACAGACCGACCACCCCACTCCAAACGGTGTCCTGGGAGGACTGCCCAAGCAGATTGAGCTCCATGATGGGTAAGAAGTTGGCCGGCACATATAACAGCAGGGCCGCGATAACCAAGGCAAGGCTGCGTTCAACTACATTATGCCGGTGAGCATAGAGCTCATAGCCACAACGGGGGCACTCGGCTTTTTCACCATGGGCCAGCTGAGGCTTGCGCATCAACAGGTCGCACTCATGACATGCCACCAGATCGCTCAGGGGCAGATCTGACAACCTATCAATGTCTGACGGATCGGGCATAAACAGCTCTGGCTCAGCTAAGGTGGGGCTATTCTAGTGCTCCGGCTCGGAAATAACTGTGCAAATTTATCACGAGCTTTCGCAGACTTTCTTGCGGACAAAAACAAAACCCCTACCTGCGTCAGCAGATAGGGGTTTCGGAATTTAATCTTGACGATGACCTACTCTCACATGGGGAAACCCCACACTACCATCGGCGATGCATCGTTTCACTTCTGAGTTCGGGATGGGATCAGGTGGTTCCAATGCTCTATGGTCGTCAAGAAATTCGGTAGCCAGCGCGTGCCTTGCGGTCACGTTCCAGCAAATGGGTATGCGATAGTTTGTGTGCTGCGCTCGAGTCTCTCGAACTTTCGGTTCGTTTCGTCTTCACACACCGCAATCTGGTCTCTTTCGCCTTTTGGCTTGGAGGTGACAAATTGCTTGGGTGTTATATGGTCAAGCCTCACGGGCAATTAGT
>NZ_FPIX01000067.1:0-21525 GCF_900119205.1 Pseudomonas sp. NFACC16-2
CCCGTCACCTCACGGCGCCGGTAGCACATGGCAGGCTAAACAGATCTCCCAGGGTAATTCGCGCGACCTTCCTGCTTATGCCTGTCGGATCTACGTCACAGCGTTCCGTGCAAGTATCGGGCTTTGAAGATATTGGCCTTCTTACCCCGCTGTGCCGCCTAATCCGCTTCCTGTTCGTCAGGCCAGCATTTTGCCTCGGGCTTCCTTCAGATTCGCAGTCGCCCGCGACACCCTTGCCTCTGGCTAACACTTCCCCTTGCCGGGTGTGTAGAGGACTTGCACCTCCAAGTCACCAGCGTGGCCACCACAGCCAAGCTGGTTGCGCTTGCGCGCAACGCGCCATGCCTGGCGCACCAATCAAAAGGGCATACCGATGAATCGGTATGCCCTTTTTTGTGCTGGGGGGGTGGCGAGGGAGTTGGGATGCCCCTGTGCGAGCTTGCTCGCGATGACGTCCGCCTAATCTGCAGAAGTCTTCGGCGCCGCCAACGCCTTCAAGGCCGCCTTGCGTTCCTCTATCGGCAATTTGCCGAGCTTTGCCACCGCTGCGTAAAACCCGATCCAGTCCCCGCCCTCGCGCCTGAACAGCGCCGCAAACGCCGGCACCCACTGGTCATACAGCCCGAACGGCAGCAACCGTGCATTGTTCAGAGGGGCATAGACCCAGGCATCGTAGCGTTTGTCACCGGCCCATTGAGTGTCGCGCAACCGCTCATAGTCGGTGCGCAGGCGTTCGAATGCCTGTGCCTTGCGTTGTCGCATCTGTTCGGTCGGCAGGGGTTGGGTGTAGAGCGCTTCCAGGCGCTGGCGGGTGTCGAGGATCAATTGGATGAATTGGTCGCGCTGGCGCACCTGCTTGCCGTTATCCGGTGCCAGCCCACGACTGGCGCGCCATTGCCGGCTGCCTTCCTGCTCGACGAAGGTGGCGAAGGATTCATTGAATTCGGTGTCGTTCTTTACATAAAACCGCTGGTGCGCCAGTTCATGGAAGATCAGCGTCGCCAGGCGTTCGTCGCCCCAATGCATCATCGAACTCAGGATAGGATCGTTGAACCAACCTAATGTCGAGTAGGCCTCTACACCACCGATCGATACGTCCATGCCCTGCAAACGCTGCAATGCGGCCTCGCCACGGGCGGCTCCCTGGCTGTAATAACCGCGATAAGCCACGCAACCGGCAATGGGGAAGCAATGATTTTGCGGCGCCAGGGAAAACTCTGGCGTGGTGAAGACATTCCAGACTACGAACGGCCGGCCAATGTCTGCATACAGGCGATAACTTTTATTGTCTGGCAAATGCAGGTGATCACTGGCGAACGTCCGTGCGTCACGCGCCTGGATCAGGTGCGCCTTCAGTTGAGCATCGCGAGTAGGGTCGGCAATGACCTGGTCGATAGGCTCCCGGGCCTGCAACAACCGCAATTGCCCACCGACGAGCTGGCTGTAATAACCGACGCTTGTGCAACCGTTCAGTAACAAAAGCAGGAGGCCTGGAAACAAAATCCGGAAAACACGGTCGAGTAACCGATGGCTTGAATGCGGCCTGATCAATTGGAATCACCCTGGGAAGTCTGCCCACAAGACTATCTCGCTTGCCTGGAGCTTCGCTATGCGCGTGTTGATGCTGACGAGCGGCCTGTTGCTGCTGACCGGTTGCGCCGGTTTGCCTGATCCTGATCCATCCCAAGCGTGGATCGACCTGGGAAACCAGCAGGACACCGCGCTGCAAGCGCTAAAAGTCGATGACAAGACGTCCATCGACCGGCGCTATTTCGAAGTGCAACCCGGCAGCCATGAACTGACGGTGCGTTATCAATTTGCCGTCGAGCCCGGCAATATCGGCCCGGATGCCGAGCCGCTGTGGCGTGATTGTCGGTTGAATGTGAGATTCAAGGACTTCAATGCGGGCCAACGTTACCAGTTGCAGGCCGGCAGCATCGGTTTCCGACCATGGGCCAAGCTTTACGATCAGCAACGCAAGGTGGTGGGGCAAGGTACGCCGGCGGGCTGCCAGCAAAGTTGATCGGCGCTATGCTCAAGACCTGATTTTTCAGGAAGCTCACCATGCGCCTTCACATGCTGTTACTGGCCTTCGTTGCCATGAGCGGTTGCACAGCGACCCCGTTGCCATCGGCCGATCCGAACATGGCCTGGGTCGATTTCGCGACGCCTACGCCGGGTGGCAAGGTGCTGATGGCTGAAAAGCTGGACGGCCAGCGACTGCGAGACGGGCGCTTCTTCCAGGTTTCGCCGGGCAGCCATGAATTGGAAGTGCGCTTCGACTTCGAGGTGTTTGGTGGCGGTGGGCTGGGTTTGATGACCGAGCCGCAAGAACGGCTGTGCTACCTGACCGTGCGATACGATCATTTCGAGGCCGGCCAGCGCTATCGCCTGGAGGCGCGTAACCTGGCGTACACCCCAAGCGCCCGGCTCTATGACGCCAAGCGAGAAATCGTTGCCGAAGATCGGCAAGCCCGCTGCATGCCATAGGACGTCTTAGCGGTCGTTCTTCTGGTAGATGATTTTTTTCGTGCCGTTTTCGCAAGTGCCCACCACCATATTCTGGTCGTGGACTTCGTCATTCGTGACGATCTCCAGCGTGTAGGACGATACGTTATTGGCCTGGATCTTCGCTTCGATTTCCGCTTTCAGCTCTTCACAGGATTTGGGGGCGGCAAGGGCTGATGTCGCGAATGCACAGCCGATGACCACCAGGGCTGATCGTCTCATGTTCGAATTCCTCATGACAGCGCGCACTGCCTGTGCGCTGAAACTGCGGGCTTCATTCGACCATAATTGCGCCAGGGTAAACAGCTCGACTGCATTCGATAAAATCGCAGCCTTCGCCAACGCTGCAAAGGCTGCGATCCTTTCATGCGTCAGTTCACCAGCGTCGCGTCCAGGGTGATATTGGCGTTCAGCACCTTGGAAACCGGGCACCCTTCCTTGGCCTTCTTGCTCAGTTCGTCGAATTGCGCCTGGCTGGCGCCGGGGATTTTCGCCTTGAGCACCAACTTGACTGCGGTGATCGCGAAACCGCCATCGACCTGGTCCAGGGTCACTTCCGCATTGGTGTCGATGCTGTCGGCCTTGAGCCCGGCATCGCCGAGGATCATCGAAAAGGCCATGGAAAAGCAGCCGGCATGGGCCGCGCCGATCAATTCCTCTGGGTTGGTGCCCTTGCCGCCTTCGAAGCGCGCCTTGAAGCCGTAGGGCGCTTCGCGCAGCACACCGGTTTCCGTGGAAATGGAGCCGATACCGGTTTTCAGGTCACCTTCCCAATGAGCCGATGCTTTCTTGATGATAGCCATGTCTGCCTCCTGAAGATCCGGCGCGAGAGACGCGCCTGGGTATTTTTTTAGCTGTCTGGGTTGTGAGGATAGACCGCCCGGAAAAGTTCACCTTGTCGATTAGCCGACGAATTTAGTAGGAAAATTCTTCGCGGCTATTGAAACTCGGGTATATGCCCACATTGCATGGAACACACCTTTAGAAACGGCAGGCTTTTGCCTTCGGGAAAAGCCCGGAACGTCGTTGGAGATCCCGGCCCATGAAACAGCTGTCCGAAGTGAAATTCTCAACCCTAGACTTGGTGCCTGTCCGCGCCGATGGCAACGCTGCCCAGTCCTTGCGCAATTCGCTGGACCTGGCGCAGCACGTGGAAAAATACGGTTATACCCGCTTCTGGGTGGCCGAACACCACAACATGGACGGTATCGCCAGTTCCGCGACGGCTGTGCTGCTGGGTTATCTGGCGGGGGGGACTTCGACCATTCGTGTCGGCTCCGGCGGCGTCATGTTGCCCAATCACGCGCCGTTGATCATCGCCGAACAGTTTGGCACGCTGGAAAGCCTCTACCCGGGTCGAATCGACCTGGGGTTGGGGCGTGCGCCCGGTTCCGACCAGATGACTGCTCGGGCGCTGCGTCGCGAGCGCTCCGGCAGCGCGGACGATTTCCCCGAAGACGTGGCCGAACTGATGCGCTACCTCGGCCCGCGCACCCCGGACCAACGCATCATCGCCATGCCTGGCACCGGGACCAACGTGCCGGTATGGTTGCTGGGGTCGAGCCTGTTCAGTGCGCAACTGGCCGGTGAACGCGGTTTGCCCTACGCGTTCGCCTCCCATTTCGCACCGCGCTACATGCACGAGGCAATTCGCATCTACCGCAACCATTTCAAGCCGTCGGCAGTGCTCGACAAGCCTTATGTGATGCTCGGCGTGCCGCTGGTGGCGGCGGATACGGATGAACAGGCCGATTACCTGGCGACGTCGGTGTATCAGCGGATCCTGGCGCTGATGCGCGGCCAGAGCCTGGTGCAGCGTCCGCCGGTCGAAACCATGAACGGCCTCTGGTTGCCCCATGAGAAAGAAGCGGTTGGCGATTTCTTGGGACTGGCCATGGTCGGCGGCCCGCAGAAGATTCGCGCCAAGCTCGACGTGCTGATCGAGCAAACCCAGGCCGACGAGCTGATTTTCACCAGCGACCTGTACGAGCATGCCGATCGTTTGCACTCATACGAGTTGCTGGCGCAGGTCATGAAAGGCTGAATGAAGCGCATAAAAAAAGCCGACGCACTGCGTCGGCTTTGACGTTCGAAACAATCACTTTTTATAGACGATTTCTTTCGTACCGCCCTCACAGGTGCCTACGACTTTTCCGTCGGTCGCTGCGCCTTTATCGAAAATTTCCAGCGAATAACCTGACACGCCCTTGGCATCCAGCTTCGCCGCGATTTCGCTTTTCAGCTCTTCGCAGGGCTTGCCGGCCGCAAACGCACCACCGGCAAGGCTCAGCAAACCCAGGGCTACCATCAATTTTTTCATCGCTCGCACTCCTTGGTCGGATCAAATAGGGCAGGTATTGGAAAAACAGAATGCGCATACCATAGCGCATCGCCATTCCCTATGGCACTCCGCCAGCGTGCAAGTTCATCGTTCCTCAGCTATTCACAATCCGGAACCCGACTTTGAGGGTGACCTGAAAGTGCGCGGCCCGGCCGTTTTCGATGTGTCCGCGGGTTTCCGTGACTTCGAACCACTCCAAGTGCTTGAGGCTTTTGCTGGCCTCGGCCAGGGCGTTATTGATGGCGTCTTCAATGCTGGTGGGAGACGAGCCGACCAGCTCGACTTTTTTGTAAGTGTGATGATCACTCATGAGGTTCTCCTTGGTTGTTTTTAACAGCCTAGCAGCGATTTTTCGTCATACGTGTGTCGCCGTTTGCGCGCTGAAGTTCAGATTTACTGCACTTTCAGAAACGACCGCAGTCCCAATTCACACACGCCACTCAACCACTGCAGGAGAGAGCCACCATGGCCAGCAATTCGTTACGCAAAGCCTCGTTGCAAAGCATGGAAGCGGAGATCGAGAGTCTGCTCAAGTCGTTGGAAAGCCTGAAGGACGATGCTTCGGACGAGTCGCGTAAGACCCTCAAGTCGCTCAAGGCCAATGCCGAGAACGCCCTGAAACATTCTCGCCATCTGCTCAGCGACGCCTATGAAGAGGTCAAGGTGAAAACCCGTGAAACCGGGATCGCCACCCGCGACTACGCGCAGGAACACCCATGGACCACAGCGGGTGTCGCGGTCGGTGCGCTTGGTTTGCTGGCGGCTTACTTGCTGTGCAAACGCGGAGACTGAGTCGGTTGGCTCAGCTCATGCCTGAGCCACTGGGCCAATTGCCGAGCGCGTCCATCCGCGGCGCGCTTGGGTAGCCACAACGCCAGTCGCGCCGCCGTTTCATCGAAACCCCACGGCGCGACCAGGCGACCGGCGCGCACGTCCTCAGCCACCAGCGGCTCGGGCGCGATCGCCACGCCGAGCCCCGCTACGGCGGCCTCCAGCAAATAATACAGATGCTCGAATCCTTGCCCGAACTTCAATACCCGGGGATCAAGGTGGTTTTGCTGTGCCCAGGTCGGCCAGGCCTGTGGGCGGGAGGTGGTGTGCAGCAACGATTCGTCCAGCAACGCGCTGACCGGTGCGGTCTGCAGCCGGGCGAATCCGGCGTAGTGCGGGCTCATCACGGGGCCGATCCGCTCGCTCACCAGTTCATACACCTGCATGTCGGCCGGCCAGGGTGGTTCGGCGAATACCAGCAAGGCGTCCAGTCCCGGTCGCCTGGGGTCCAGGTCGCCCTCGCCGGCGGACAGGTGCAGGCGCAAATCCGGCAGGTCGGCATTGAGCCTGCCCAGGCGGGGAATAAACCAGCGTGCCAGCAAGCTTCCCGAGCAGCCCAGGACGAACGGGGCATCGGCGGTGCTTTGCGTCAGTTCCGCGCACACGCTGCGTAACCGCTCGAACGCGTCAGTGCTGGCATCACGCAGGCGCATGCCGGCATCTGTGAGTTTCAAGCCGCGTCCATCCTTGATGAACAGGCTGACACCCAAATGTTCTTCCAGCACCTTCAGCTGTCGACTTACAGCGCCATGGGTGACGTGCAGCTGTTCGGCCGCCTGGCTTACGCTGTTCAGGCGGGCGGTGGCCTCGAAGGCGCGCAGGGCGTTGAGCGGAGGAAGGTCGTGGCTCATGTGATATGTGAGTTTTTCTGACAGGTTGTGGCGATCTTATCGGTTTTCAGTGGCGGATGTCAGGGGTAGAGTGAACCTCATTGTCTTTCAACGCATTTGCTTGGAGCGCCCGATGACCCAGTCTACGACCCCCTTCAACCTGCGCAGTGGTCCCGACGCGAACGGCCTGTTCGGTGCGTTCGGTGGCCGCTATGTGGCCGAAACCCTGATGCCGCTGATCCTTGATCTGGCCCGCGAATATGAAGTGGCGAAGGAAGATCCTGCCTTCATTGAGGAATTGGCCTACTTCCAGCGCGACTACGTCGGTCGTCCAAGTCCGCTCTACTTCGCCGAGCGCCTGACCGAATACTGCGGCGGCGCCAAGATCTATCTCAAGCGTGAAGAGCTGAACCACACTGGCGCGCACAAGATCAACAACTGCATCGGCCAGATCCTGCTGGCGCGGCGCATGGGCAAGAAACGCATCATCGCCGAGACCGGCGCCGGCATGCACGGCGTGGCGACCGCCACCGTGGCCGCGCGTTTTGGCCTCGATTGCGTGATCTACATGGGCACCACCGACATCGAGCGCCAACAGGCCAACGTGTTCCGCATGAAGCTGCTGGGCGCTGAAGTGATCCCGGTGGTCGCGGGTACCGGTACCCTTAAAGATGCAATGAACGAGGCCCTGCGCGACTGGGTCACCAACGTCGACACCACGTTCTACCTGATCGGCACCGTGGCAGGCCCGCATCCGTATCCGGCGATGGTGCGTGACTTCCAGGCCGTGATCGGCAAGGAAACCCGCGATCAACTGCAGGCCCAGGAAGGTCGCCTGCCGGACAGCCTGGTGGCGTGCATCGGCGGCGGCTCCAACGCCATGGGCCTGTTCCATCCGTTCCTGGACGACAAGAGTGTCGAGATCATCGGCGTTGAAGCCGCCGGTTATGGCATCGAGACCGGTAAGCACGCGGCGAGCCTGAACGGCGGCGTCCCCGGTGTACTGCACGGCAACCGCACCTTCCTGTTGCAGGACGACGACGGTCAGATCATCGACGCCCATTCGATTTCCGCAGGTCTCGACTACCCCGGTATCGGTCCGGAACACGCCTGGTTGCACGACATTGGCCGCGTCCAGTACACCTCGGTGACCGACGCCGAAGCCCTGGAAGCCTTTCACAAATGCTGCCGACTGGAAGGGATCATTCCTGCATTGGAAAGTGCCCATGCCCTGGCGGAAGTGTTCAAACGCGCACCCAACTTGCCGAAAGATCACCTGATGGTGGTCAACCTGTCCGGCCGTGGCGACAAAGACATGCAAACCGTGATGCATCACATGGAACAGTCCCAGCAGGAGAAACACTGATGAGCCGCCTGCAAACCCGTTTTGCCGAACTCAAGGAACAAAACCGCGCCGCCCTGGTGACTTTTGTCACGGCTGGCGACCCGGACTACGACACGTCGCTGGCAATCCTCAAGGGCCTGCCAGCGGCCGGTGCCGATGTCATCGAGCTGGGCATGCCGTTCACCGACCCGATGGCCGACGGCCCGGCGATCCAGTTGGCGAATATTCGTGCCTTGGGCGCCCAGCAGAACCTGGCGAAAACCCTGCAGATGGTTCGTGAGTTCCGCAAAGACAACAGCGAGACACCGCTGGTGCTGATGGGGTACTTCAACCCGATCCACCGTTATGGCGTGCAGCGCTTCATTGGCGAGGCGCTGGAATCCGGCGTGGATGGCCTGATCGTTGTGGACATGCCGCCCGAGCACAACAGCGAACTGTGCGAACCGGCCCAGGCAGCTGGCTTGGACTTCATCCGTCTGACCACGCCAACCACCGACGATGTGCGTTTGCCGACGGTGCTCAACGGCAGTTCCGGCTTTGTATATTACGTGTCGGTGGCGGGTGTGACTGGTGCCGGTGCCGCGACGTTGGAGCACGTGGAAGAAGCCGTGGCGCGCTTGCGTCGCCACACCGATTTGCCGATCAGCATTGGTTTCGGTATTCGTACGCCGGAGCAGGCTGCGGCTATCGCACGATTGGCTGATGGGGTGGTGGTTGGCTCGGCGCTGATCGACCATATCGCCAATGCCGATACGGCGGAACAGGCGATTGATGGCGTATTGAGCTTGTGTGCCGCCCTGGCTGATGGTGTGCGCAAGGCGCGTGTCAGCTGATTGTTGATTCGACCCGCAGCGCGAAAAAAGGGGTTCAGAGCTTGGTTCTGAACCCCTTTTTGTTATCGCTTCAAGCAGTGCTCGTCAGGGCAATTCCAACCCGCCCCCGGCCTTGTGCAGTTTGCGCAAATGCTCGCCAATCGCTTTCACATTGGCCTCGCTGGCAGCAATTTCAGCGGCGCGACTCGGTTCAAGCAATGCCCGGACTTCCTTGTCCAGGTCGCCTGTCAGCGTTTGAAGCTGTTTCTGACGCAAGCTGCTTTCCGACTCCAGGCGTTGCCACTCGCTGGGTTGCGGCAAGCCGTAGCCGCTGCTGCCCAGCAGTTCGGCCGGACGGCTCAGGAAGCCGCTGTTGGCGAGGATCTGCTGCAGCGTCGCGTTAGCCCTTTCCATGCCGCCATTCTGCAATTCACGAGCGCCGAGATAACGCTGTTTAACTTCATCCTGCGCCAACAGCAGTTGTCGACGATAACTGGCCTGTTCCAGCAGCAATAACGCCGCGCTGGTGCGCAGGTCGGCCTGTTCGAACCAGACGCGGCGTTCGGCGGCATCCAGGGCCAGCCAGTCTTCCACCGTTTGCTGCTTGATCGGCAGATACTTCTTCAGCACATCGAACATCGCTTGATACCGCTCGCGGAATGAGTCGAAGCGGTAGCCCAGGCGCAAGGCTTCCTTGGGATCATCCAGCACGCTGGTGTCCGCCAGGCCCCGGCCCTTGAGAACTTCCAACAAGCCGTTGGGCATGATGCTGTCCAGGCCGTTGAGCTGCGCGTTGTTGCTGCCGCTGCGCAGCAGCTTCAAGCTTTCCACTGCGCAGTTATTGGACAGGAAGTAATAGTTGCCGTCGTAGCTCCAATGCATTTCGGCGGCGTGCTCGACCGTCTCCTCGATCTCGGTGCGCGACAGGTTCAGCGGCACCGACGCCAGGCTGCGCAGCTCGGTCTTGGTGTATTCATCGATCACCTGGGCCAACGGCAATACGAACAGGCGCGACGGGTATTTGCCAACCAGCCCGTCCCAACTCGATAGCTGCACATCGCCGACGAAAGCGCGGTACGACAGCACCAGGTGTTGGTCCAGATCCAGTCGGCAGTCCGGGCCACGTGGGCGACCCGGTGCGCAGATCACCAGCCGGAGCATGCTGTGACCCCAGCGGCTCACCCAGTTCTGGTTGGCTTCGGCCAGCAGGTAATCGATGGCATAGACCCGTTCTGGATCGACCTTGCCCAGTGGAGTCTTGGCGAAGTCATTGCCGGCGTTGAGGAACGCGAACGATTGGGCGCAGGTGTCCTTGGTGGCAGGTGCCCAGCCGAAGTGTGCCTGGTAATAGCGATACAGGGCGGGGCGTCGGCAGGCGTAGCTTGGGTCGAGGAGGAAGTACTCCATGTTGACCGCGACGAACTCCTTGGGGCTGCTCGTTTCATAGAGGTCCGGGCTGCGGGCGACCTGGCGGTTGTGCTGTTCCCGCTCACCGCGCCGACCAACGTATTGTGGCCAGCCGGCGAGGTCCAGCAACCGAGGATCATCGCTGAGGGTGAAGCGGCGGTCGTTCTGGCCCCGGCATTCATCGGGAAGGCCGATCAAGCCGGCGCTGCTGTTGCGTCGAGTGCAACGCTGGATCAGCGTACGCTCAGCATCTGGCCATAGACGCGAGCGGTCATAAATGTGGGTCAGTTCGTGCAGGACGGTGGCGAGCATTTCCCGTCGCACAGTGCCGTGGGGGCGATGGGTCTTTTGCCTCGCGGCGCTGCCGTCGACAAGGCTGTCGAGCAGGTTGCTGTTGAGGTCCAGTTGTGACACCAGCGAGGCCTGGCCGTAGGCGTTGGCCGGCATCTGGTCGGTCCAGCCGACATCGATGCGTCGGTCCAGCCGCTCGATGAAGCGCGGCGGCAGCGCCTGCATGGCTTCATCGAGCAGCGCCTGGCTGGCCTGCTGTTGCGCCGGGCTCAGGCCTTCGACGTTGAGGTGCAGTTGCAGGCCGGCCTGGGCCATGCTGCCCGTGAGCAGCAAGACCCCGACCGCCAGCCAGGCGGCGAACCGCCTCACAATGCGAGGATGGCTTCGGCGAGAACCTGGTCACTGGCGTCGCGGGCTTCCGGCACGCGGGTGCGCAAGGTGTCGAAGGCGGCCTCGAGATGAGCGCCACGAATTTCACCATTGCTGGCGACAAAACTGGCGGCATCGTCATGGGCTTCGCGGACGATTTTCGAATCACGGATGGAGGTGGTGGTGTCGGAAGTGAAATCGATCGTGCGCTGGGAAGCGCGAACGATGATGTTACTGGTGGCTACCAGGGTATGTGCCTGGGCCACATCGGCCAACACCAGCAGGCCTAGGGCGGCAGCAATCAGCGGGCTACGCATGGAACGACTCCGGAGAAATAGGGATAACTATTGGACGAGAATTGCCTGTGCCAGTTCAAGGTCGCTGACGTGAAGTTTTGGCTGGGTCCGGCGCAGGTAATCCAGGGCCGATTCCAGTTGTGCACCTCGCAGTTGCCCGTCGCTGGCGACGAATGCCGCGGCGTCATCGTGAGCGGCGACGATCAGTTTATGGTCGAAGGGCGCAGAGGTCACCATGCTCGTGGCATAGCCGCTGACCACCACTTGCTGGGTGGACACATCGAAAGCATGGGCCGGAACAGACCAGCAAAAAACTACGAAGAAAGACGCGATGAACAGATCTGAGTAAAAACGCATGGGGCTCGACGGTTGATGGCGAGCCTGAAGGCTAGCGCAAACCTGCGGGCCAGAGCCAGCGTTGAAACATCGGAACACCATTTGGCGCCCGATGTTTCATGTTGCATCAGATCACCAGGATGGCCTGGGCCAGCTGTGCATCGGTGGCGTTGAGCTGTGGTGCCTGCTGGCGGATGTAGTCCAGGGCACTTTCCAGTTTCACACCACGGATGGCGCCTTCGCTGGCGACGAAGCTGGCGGCGTCATCACGGGCGGCTTGAACGACCTTGTTGTCCCGCAATGATGAGGTTGCATCGGAGGTCACGTCGGACGTGGCTTTGAGTGCGCCGACAATGGAGTCAGTGGTGACGATAAAGCTGCTGGCGTTGGAGTAGGCGGCTACGGCCAGCAGGGCGACTGCGCTGAGCAGGCGGAGACGGATCATGAGGAAACTCCTTGAAGGATGAGGTGATACCGGTGCGTTTAGCTGGAAGAGGAGACGCATGCTCGACTCGCTTCGCCACGTTCGCATCGATATTAGGACAGAACGCGTTGGCTGACAGCCCTTTGCGACGGTCATCGGCAGCATGATGCCCGCATTGGGCGCTACGGTTCAAGATTAACTGTACTGGTATGTTTTTTGTTTGTGAAAAACTGTTATGTGCCCCCCGGGTTTCCAAAAAAACGGGCCCGGAAACGACAAGACCCGTCGCGGTTTCCCGCGACGGGTCTTGTTTGTTCAATTCGGTGCTGGCAGTGGACCCGGTGGGTCAGGGCCAGCGACGCTGAGTTAGCGCCAGAACGGCTTGCTCAGCTCTTCGTAACGCTGTGCTTCGCTGATACCGGCGTCAGCCAGCAGGCGCGAATCCAGACGAGCCAGTTGATGGCGGCTGGCGATGCGGCGCTGCCACAACATCAGGTTAGCGATAACGCGAAGAGGCAGGGAAGCCTGGTTTTTTTCAGCTTTGTCTTCGAAAAACAGCTCGGAACTGAGTGTACGTTCCATGGTTGACATCCTTCCGCTTGTGGCGGGATTAGGTAGTGGTTTAACTGGTGCCCATGATCCTCTCGTTTAGCCAGTCTCTCTAGATACAGTTCATCTGTATTGTGAGAGACCAGTTAACTGTTAAAGAGCGGTGTGCTGGTCAATATTGAGGCAACTGTACCTGTCTGCACGATATTGGTGCGTTTTTGGTGGTTGCCTGATGTTTTGTGGGAAAAGACTGTAAGAAAATACCGGTACAGCAGTACAGTTTTTGTTGCGTCAGGCTCGAGTGACGGCCTTCAATCAAAACTGTATTTGCGATAGTGGTGATCCAGCTGTATCAGACGGCCAACATGCGCCCGGTTTCTTCGAGGTTGACGTGCCAACTCAGTGCATCGCGCAGGATATGCGGGGTATGTCCACCCAGGGTGCACGCGGCTTCGAAATAATCATTCAACGCTTGGCGGTAGGATGGGTGTACACAATTGTCGATGACCGCTCGTGCCCGCTCCCTTGGCGCCAGGCCACGCAGGTCGGCCAGGCCGATCTCGGTCACCAGGATGTCGACATCGTGCTCGGTATGGTCCACATGGCTGACCATCGGCACGACACTGGAAATGGCGCCGCCCTTGGCAATCGACTTGGTCACGAAAATCGCCAAGTGGGCGTTGCGGGCGAAATCCCCCGAACCGCCAATGCCATTCATCATCCGAGTGCCGCAGATGTGGGTGGAGTTGACGTTGCCGTACAGGTCGAACTCCAGCGCGGTGTTGATACCGATGATGCCCAGGCGGCGTACGACCTCGGGATGGTTGGAGATCTCCTGTGGGCGCAGGACCAGTTTGTCCTTGTATCTTTCCAGGTTTCCGAATACGTCGGCGTTGCGTCGACTCGACAGCGTGATGGAGCTGCCGGAGGCGAAGCTCAGCTTGCCGGCGTCGATCAAGTCAAATGTCGAGTCCTGCAGGACCTCGGAGTACATGGTCAGGTCTTCGAACGGGGAATCGATCAGCCCGCACATCACGGCGTTGGCGATGTTGCCAATCCCGGCCTGCAACGGCCCGAGCTTGTTGGTCATGCGCCCGGCCGCAACTTCCTGCTTGAAGAAGTCGATCAGATGATCGGCGATGGCCTGGGTGTCGCTGTCCGGTGACGCGACGGTCGAAGGCGAGTCCCCTTGGTTGGTGATGACAATGGCGGCAATTTTTTCCGGCGGGATCGGGATGGCAGGGCTTCCAAGACGATCGTCGACTTTCACCAGGGGGATGGGTGTGCGGGTCGGGCGATAAGTCGGGATATAGATGTCGTGCAGCCCTTCCAGGTTCGGGTTGTGGGCCATGTTGATCTCGATGATCACTTGCCGGGCGAAGATGGCGAAACTGGCCGAATTACCTACCGATGTGGTCGGTACGATATGCCCTTGCTCGGTGATGGCCACCGCTTCGATCACGGCAATGTCGGGCAGCTTGAGCTGGCCGTTGCGCAGTTGCTCAACGGTTTCCGAGAGATGCTGGTCGATGAACATCACCTCGCCTGCGTTGATCGCTTTGCGCAACGTGCTGTCGACCTGGAATGGCATGCGCCGCGCCAGCACGCCGGCCTCGGTGAGTTCCTTGTCGAGGTCGTTACCCAGGCTCGCACCCGTCATCAGGCTGATTTTCAGCGGAGTGACCTTGGCGCGCTCAGCCAGGGCGTGGGGCACTGCTTTCGCTTCTCCGGCGCGGGTAAAGCCGCTCATGCCGACGGTCATGCCGTCCTGAATCAACAAGGCTGCTTCGGCAGCACTCATCACTTTATTCAATAACGAAGGCAAGCGGATGCGATCACGGTACATAGGTTGTTATCTCGGGCTGGAAAGCAAGATGCGCAGTCTAGTGAATTCGCGCGGTGCCCGACCCGCTACAAAGGTCGCATTTAAGGCCTCTATTACGGGCGTTTCAGGCAAAACATTATTACCGGATCGGTAACGTTCGGCCTTGATACAAATCAAAACGCCCCGACGAGTCGGGGCGTTGATGGCGAAGCCGTGAGCGTTATTCCACGGCTTTGACCATGTCTTCGATGACCTTCTTGGCGTCACCGAACACCATCATGGTCTTGTCGAGATAGAACAGCTCGTTGTCCAGGCCCGCATAGCCGCTGGCCATCGAGCGCTTGTTGACGATGATGGTCTTGGCCTTGAAGGCTTCAAGGATCGGCATGCCGGCAATCGGCGACTTCGGATCGTTCTTCGCCGCCGGGTTGACCACGTCGTTGGCGCCGAGCACCAGCACCACGTCGGCCTGGCCGAACTCGGAGTTGATGTCTTCCATCTCGAACACCTGGTCGTAAGGCACTTCGGCCTCGGCCAGCAAGACGTTCATGTGCCCGGGCATGCGGCCGGCCACCGGGTGGATCGCGTATTTGACGGTTACGCCGTGGTGGGTCAGCTTCTCGGTCAGCTCCTTCAGCGCGTGCTGCGCCCGCGCCACTGCCAGGCCGTAGCCCGGGACGATGATCACCGTGTCGGCGTTGGTCAGCAGGAAGGTCGCGTCGTCAGCCGAGCCGGATTTCACTGGGCGGGCTTCTTTGGAGCCTGCCGGGCCAGCAGCATCTGCTGTGTTGCCGAAACCGCCGAGCAACACGTTGAAGAACGAACGGTTCATCGCCTTGCACATGATGTACGACAGGATCGCACCGCTCGAACCCACCAGCGAACCGGCGATGATCAGCATCGAGTTGTTCAGCGAGAAGCCAATGCCCGCTGCGGCCCAACCGGAATAACTGTTGAGCATCGAGACCACCACCGGCATGTCCGCGCCGCCGATCGGGATGATGATCAGCACGCCCAGTACAAACGCCAGGGCCAGCATCAAGGCGAACGCGCTGAGGTTGCCGGTGAACATGAAGGTCAGGCCCAGGCCCAGCGTCGCGAGGCCCAGGATCAGGTTGAGCTTGTGCTGGCCACCAAACTGTACCGGTGCGCCCTGGAACAGGCGGAACTTGTACTTGCCAGAGAGCTTGCCGAACGCGATCACCGAACCGGAGAAGGTAATTGCACCAATGGCTGCGCCCAGGAACAGCTCCAGGCGGTTACCGGCTGGAATCGAATCACCCAATTGCTTGACGATGCCCAGGGATTGCGGCTCGACGACCGCTGCGACAGCAATGAACACCGCCGCCAGGCCGATCATGCTGTGCATGAACGCCACCAGCTCCGGCATCTTGGTCATCTCGACGCGCTTGGCCATGATCGAGCCCGCGGTGCCGCCGATCAGCAGGCCGACGATGACGTAGCCGATGCCGGCAGTCGCCAGCGCAGCACCGAGCTTATAGATAAGGCCCACAGTGGTGAGCACCGCCAGCGCCATGCCAAGCATGCCGAACAGGTTGCCACGGCGAGAGGTGGTGGGGTGTGACAGGCCTTTGAGGGCCTGGATGAAGCAGATCGACGCGATCAGGTAGAGCGTCGTTACCAGGTTCATGCTCATTACTTGGGCGCCTCTTCTTTTACGGCTTTCGGGGCTTTTTTCTTGAACATCTCGAGCATGCGGCGCGTCACCAGGAAGCCACCGAATACGTTGACCGCGGCGAGGGCTACGGCGAGGGTGCCCATGGTCTTGCCCAGAGGCGTTACGGTCAGTGCGGCAGCGAGCATGGCGCCGACGATCACGATCGCCGAAATGGCGTTGGTCACCGCCATCAACGGCGTGTGCAGTGCAGGTGTCACGTTCCAGACCACGTGGTAACCGACATAAATCGCCAGCACAAAGATGATCAGGTTGTAGATACCGGGGGAGATAAGCTCTTCCATTGTCTGAATCCCTGCTTAGGCGTTTTTACGGATGACTTGGCCGTCGCGGCACATCAGGCACGCGGCAACAATGTCGTCTTCCAGGTTCACGTCGAACTGACCTTCCTTGGTGAAGACCAGCTTCAGGAAGTCCAGCAGGTTGCGGGCGTACAGCGCCGAAGCGTCTGCCGCGACTTCGCCGGCCAGGTTGGTCGGACCGCAAATGGTCACGCCATTTTCGATCACGACCTGGTCGGCCACGGTCAACGGGCAGTTACCGCCCTGGGCTGCCGCGAGGTCGATGACCACCGAGCCAGGTTTCATTTGCGCGACGGTTTCGGCACTCAGCAGCGTCGGTGCCTTGCGGCCCGGAATCAGCGCGGTGGTGATGACGATGTCCGCCTGCTTGGCGCGCTCGTGCACCGCTTGGGCCTGGCGCTGCATCCAGCTGGCCGGCATGGGTCGGGCGTAACCACCGACGCCGACGGCGCATTCACGCTCTTCGTCGGTTTCGTAAGGCACATCGACGAATTTGGCGCCGAGGGATTCGATTTGTTCCTTGACCGCCGGACGCACATCCGAAGCTTCGATCACAGCGCCCAGGCGCTTGGCGGTGGCAATCGCCTGCAACCCCGCCACGCCCGCGCCGAGAATCAGCACGCGCGCCGCTTTCACGGTGCCCGCAGCGGTCATCAGCATCGGCATGAAGCGTGGATAGTGATGAGCGGCCAGCAGCACGGCCTTGTAGCCAGCAATGTTCGCTTGAGACGACAGCACATCCAGGCTTTGGGCACGGGAGGTACGTGGCGCGGCCTCAAGGGCGAAAGCGGTAATGCCGCGTTCGGCCAGCTTGGCGATGGTTTCGTTGTTGAACGGATTGAGCATGCCCACCAGAACGGTGCCGCTCTTGATCAGCGTCAGTTCGCTGTCGCTGGGGGCCACCACCTTGAGAATCAGCTCGGTCCCGAATGCATCACTGGCGCTGCCAATGGTTGCGCCCGCCGCCTCGTAGGCACTGTCAATTACGCTGGCCTTGATACCGGCGCCGCTTTGGACAGTGACTTTATGGCCTTGGCCGATCAACTTCTTGATGGTTTCCGGGGTAGCAGCAACCCGTGTTTCACCCGTTTGGGTTTCGAGGGGAACACCAATGTGCACGTCAAATCTCCTGCGTGATCTTATTGAGTAAACCCAGGCACTTCGGATGGTGCGGCTGGGGCGGCCGATCAGCACGATCCCGCCAAACCAGGCGGGGCGCGGCATTTTGCAGGCGAAAATTCAGCCCTTCAAGGGATTATGACGGGTGACGGAAAATTAACTACAAGTCACCCTGTGACCGAATGTCGCAACTATCGATCGGAGCCCTTGTGAGCCGTGCTTTCCAAGGATTCAGGTCCAAATTGACAATTTTTCCCATCGGCGAGATGAATAAGCGCTGATGCATTGCGCGATATGGCTCCAGGCCATGTATTTAGACGCTTTGGAGACTACTGCACGGGTTCGGTAACAGATTGACTGAATGCGACATAAACTTATATCTGTAGCGACCTCTGTTAGCTTACTACCTAAGCATGTTTTCGTTTTTTTATTAATAATCAATGAGATAGCCGTTTGCTTGTTTCACGAGCCAGTCACGAAAAGCTCGAAGGGAGGCGGATTCGACCTTTCGCTCCGGAATCATCAGGTAATAGGCCTTGATGCTCGATAGCGCGCTGCGGTTGGCCACGACCAGTCGTTTCTCCGCCAGCTCGCGCTGGATCAAGAACGGCGGAATCAGCGCGATGCCCATGTCGTGCATGGCCGCTTGGGCAAGCATGGAGAATAGTTCATAACGCGGGCCTGTCAGGTCTCGTGCAATGTTCAGGTTCTGGGCGTTGAACCACTGGCGCCACGCATACGGGCGAGTCGTCTGCTGGAGCAAGGGCAATTCGGCGATGGCCTCTGGTGTCAGGCTCGTCCGGCCTTCCAGTAAGGTAGGGCTGCATACCGGCATCGGATTTTCGCCCATCAGTTTGTGGGATTCGGTACCGGACCAGTCCGCATCACCAAAATAGATAGCGGCGTCAAACTCTGTGTCCGCAAAGAGAAAGGGCCGTGTGCGGTTGGTCAGGTTGACGGTGACTTCCGGATGCTGCTGCTGAAAATCCTTGAGGCGTGGTAGCAGCCATTGAGTGCCGAAGGTTGGGACCACGGCCAGTTCGATCACGTTCGCACCGGTATGCCCCATCACCGAAAGAGCGTCGCGCTCGACGGCATCCAGTTGGGTGGCAACTCGACGGCTGTAGGAAAGGCCGGCTTCGGTCAGTTTGACGCCTCGACGTGAGCGTCGGAAAAGCTCCACGCTGAGGAAGTCTTCCAGGCTGGCGATTTGTCGGCAGATAGCGCCTTGCGTAAGAGAAAGCTCGTGCGCCGCCTTGGTGAAGCTCTCATGACGTGCGGCAGCCTCGAAGCTGATCAGGGCGGTGGTGCTGGGGATTTTACGGCGCATGTACGCAAGCCTCACTCAATATCGACATAAACGGGGTTTATGGCGTTTACGGAGTGAGAAATTAGCACAAGATAGTGCGTAATCCTCGTTTGCCCTTGTAGGAAAGCGCGCCTAGGATCAATCCACGATTTTCATCTAATTGGCGAGGACTCTTTCATGGCCGGTAAAGCGAGCTTCAACTGGATCGATCCATTGTTGCTGGATCAGCAGCTCACCGAAGAAGAGCGCATGATCCGCGACACTGCCGAGCAGTTCGCCCAGCAGAAGCTCGCGCCGCGGGTGCTGGAAGCGTTCCGTCATGAGAAGACAGACCCGGCGATTTTCCGCGAGATGGGTGAAGTGGGCCTGCTGGGGGCAACCATTCCTGAGCAGTACGGCGGCAGTGGGCTGAACTACGTCAGCTATGGCCTGATCGCTCGCGAAGTCGAGCGCGTCGATTCCGGTTATCGCTCAATGATGAGCGTGCAGTCTTCGCTGGTCATGGTGCCGATCAATGAATTCGGTACCGAGGCGCAAAAACAGAAGTATCTGCCAAAGCTGGCGTCTGGTGAATGGATCGGTTGCTTTGGTCTGACCGAGCCGAACCATGGTTCCGACCCGGGTGCGATGATTACTCGTGCGCGCAAAGTGGAAGGCGGCTACAGCCTGACGGGTAGCAAAATGTGGATCACCAACAGTCCGATCGCCGATGTCTTTGTCGTCTGGGGTAAGGATGACGCTGGCGATATCCGCGGCTTCGTTCTCGAGAAGGGCTGGAAGGGCCTGAGTGCACCGGCTATTCATGGCAAGGTCGGTCTGCGCGCCTCCATCACTGGCGAAATCGTAATGGACAACGTATTCGTTCCGGAAGAGAACATTTTTCCCGATGTCCGCGGCCTGAAGGGCCCGTTTACTTGCCTGAACTCGGCGCGTTATGGCATCTCCTGGGGGGCTTTGGGGGCAGCTGAGTTCTGCTGGCATACCGCTCGCCAGTACACGCTGGACCGACAGCAGTTTGGGCGTCCTCTGGCTGCCAATCAGTTGATCCAGAAGAAACTGGCCGACATGCAGACCGAAATTACCCTGGCCTTGCAGGGATGCTTGCGCCTGGGACGTATGAAAGATGAAGGCGCGGCGGCGGTCGAGATTACCTCGATCATGAAGCGCAACTCCTGCGGCAAGTCCCTGGATATCGCTCGCATGGCGAGGGACATGCTGGGTGGCAACGGTATTTCCGATGAGTTCGGCGTTGCTCGTCATCTCGTGAACCTGGAAGTCGTAAACACCTATGAAGGTACCCACGACGTTCATGCGCTGATCCTGGGGCGTGCGCAAACCGGTATCCAGGCGTTCTATTAATAGGAGAACGGTCATGGGCGCGCTTTCACATCTGCGGGTATTGGATTTATCGAGAGTCCTGGCCGGGCCGTGGGCCGGACAGATCCTGGCGGACCTGGGGGCTGATGTCATCAAGGTCGAGCGTCCCGGCAATGGTGACGATACGCGCGCCTGGGGGCCGCCCTTCCTTAAGGATGCCCGAGGCGAGAACACGACCGAGGCTGCTTATTATCTGTCGGCCAATCGCAACAAGCAGTCGGTGACCATCGATTTCACGCGTCCAGAAGGGCAGCGGCTGGTGCGAGAGCTGGCGGCCAAGTCCGATATCCTGATCGAGAACTTCAAAGTTGGCGGGCTGGCGGCTTATGGTCTGGACTACGAGTCGCTAAAGGCGATCAATCCGCAATTGATCTATTGCTCGATCACTGGGTTTGGCCAGACGGGCCCTTATGCCAAGCGTGCCGGGTATGACTTCATGATTCAGGGGTTGGGGGGCTTGATGAGCCTGACCGGTCGCCCAGAGGGCGATGAGGGGGCGGGGCCTGTGAAGGTGGGAGTCGCGCTGACGGATATCCTCACGGGGCTGTATTCGACTGCTGCTATTTTGGCGGCGTTGGCTCATCGGGATCATGCTGGCGGCGGCCAGCACATCGATATGGCCTTGCTGGATGTTCAAGTGGCTTGCCTGGCCAATCAGGCGATGAATTACCTGACCACAGGTAATGCGCCGAAGCGTTTGGGCAATGCTCATCCGAACATCGTGCCTTATCAAGATTTTCCTACGGCCGATGGCGATTTCATCCTTACGGTGGGTAACGACGGCCAGTTCCGAAAATTCGCTGAGGTTGCAGGTCAGCCGCAGTGGGCCGACGATCCGCGTTTTGCCACAAACAAGCTGCGGGTGGCGAATCGGGCGGTATTGATTCCGTTGATTCGCCAGGCGACGGTGTTCAAGACTACCGCCGAGTGGGTGGCTCAATTGGAGCAGGCGGGTGTGCCGTGTGGGCCAATCAACGACCTTGCCCAGGTGTTTGCCGATCCTCAGGTGCGGGCGCGTGGCTTGGCGATGGAATTGCCTCATGTATTGGCTGGGAGCGTGCCGCAGGTGGCCAGTCCGATTCGACTCTCCGAGACGCCGGTGGAATATCGCAATGCGCCCCCTTTATTAGGGGAGCATACGCTGGAGGTCTTGCAGCGAGTGTTGGGGTTGGACGAAGCCGCGGTGACTGCGTTCAGAGATGCGGGGGTTCTATGAGTCTTCTCTTCTATATAGAGGAAGATTCTTAAGGGCAAAAGCAGTGGGTTTGCCAGTGTTGCGCAACTTATTGATAGAAAAGCGAAATTAAGGGTTGACGGCAGATTCTGGAAGTCTATAATTCGCCCCACTTCCGGCGCAGTCGAAACGGAAAACTCCTTGAAATTCAATGAGTTAAGTAGGTTTCGAAGGTGTGGGGCTTTAGTTCATCGAGGTCTGGAAGGAGCAGGTGGAGCGGTGTTGTTTAGCTCTATCGGCGGTTCGATCTTCTCGGTCGAAAGCGGTGAAAAAGAGGTGTTGACAGCAGCGAGTAACGCTGTAGAATTCGCCTCCCGCTAACGA